>NZ_JBEPBF010000027.1:0-87785 GCF_040298985.1 Streptomyces sp. NPDC001093
ATGTGCCCGATAGGGGCTCACCGTAGGGTCGCCCGCCACCCAGTAACGCCAGGGATGGATGTCGCCATTCCCGCCTTCGCCGGCGACTCCGGTGCTGGCGGGGTCCAGCGGCGCGACGGGCAGCCGGGGTCATGCGCGCGACCGGGCAGGGCGACAACGGTGATCTCCTCTGCCCATGTCTGACCGCTTTTGGCTGCTTACGGGGTGTGACTCGGGCCACGCAGATTGGGCGTAACACTCGTGGGAACAGCGCGATGACCTAAGAGGTGACAGCCGCGGAGGGAATACGGACGCCATCACAGGCGCTGTGCACCTTCCCGGCCCCCGCCCGCGCCGTCGGCCCATCCCCAGGCCGGTGGTCGGCTCCTGTCCGAAGTGGACGGTGCCGGAAGCCGTTTTCCAACGTTCCGAGAGGTTGTTCGTGTCGGCCAGCACATCCCGTACGCTCCCGCCGGAGATCGCCGAGTCCGTCTCTGTCATGGCGCTCATTGAGCGGGGAAAGGCTGAGGGGCAGATCGCCGGCGACGATGTGCGTCGGGCCTTCGAAGCTGACCAGATTCCGGCCACTCAGTGGAAGAACGTACTGCGCAGCCTCAACCAGATTCTTGAGGAAGAGGGTGTGACGCTGATGGTCAGTGCCGCAGAGCCCAAGCGCACCCGCAAGAGCGTCGCAGCGAAGAGCCCCGCGAAGCGCACCGCCACCAAGACGGTCGCAGCGAAGACGGTGACGACGACGAGGAAGGCCACCGCCACGGCCGCCCCCGCGGCGCCCGTCGCTCCGGCCGCAGCCGATTCCGCCGAGGAAGCCGAATCCGCCAAGAAGGCCGCGGCCAAGAAGACGACCGCCAAGAAGGCGACCGCCAAGAAGACCGTCGCCAAGAAGACGGCGGCCAAGAAGACCACGGCCAAGAAGGACGACGTCGAGCTTCTCGAGGACGAGGTTCTCGAGGACACCAAGGTCGCCGACGAGCCGGAAGGCGCCGAGAGCGCGGGCTTCGTCCTGTCGGACGAGGACGAGGACGACGCGCCCGCGCAGCAGGTCGCCGCGGCCGGCGCCACCGCCGACCCGGTCAAGGACTACCTGAAGCAGATCGGCAAGGTCCCCCTGCTCAACGCCGAGCAGGAGGTCGAACTGGCCAAGCGCATCGAGGCGGGTCTGTTCGCCGAGGACAAGCTGGCCAACGCCGACAAGCTGGCGCCGAAGCTCAAGCGCGAGCTGGAGATCATCGCCGAGGACGGCCGCCGCGCCAAGAACCACCTCCTGGAGGCCAACCTCCGTCTGGTGGTCTCCCTGGCCAAGCGCTACACCGGCCGCGGCATGCTCTTCCTGGACCTCATCCAGGAGGGCAACCTCGGTCTGATCCGCGCGGTCGAGAAGTTCGACTACACCAAGGGCTACAAGTTCTCCACCTACGCCACCTGGTGGATCCGTCAGGCCATCACCCGCGCCATGGCCGACCAGGCCCGCACCATCCGTATCCCGGTGCACATGGTCGAGGTCATCAACAAGCTCGCGCGCGTGCAGCGCCAGATGCTCCAGGACCTGGGCCGCGAGCCCACTCCGGAGGAGCTGGCGAAGGAGCTCGACATGACCCCGGAGAAGGTCATCGAGGTCCAGAAGTACGGCCGCGAGCCCATCTCCCTGCACACCCCGCTGGGTGAGGACGGCGACAGCGAGTTCGGTGACCTCATCGAGGACTCCGAGGCCGTCGTCCCCGCCGACGCCGTCAGCTTCACGCTCCTGCAGGAGCAGCTGCACTCCGTTCTGGACACCCTGTCCGAGCGCGAGGCCGGCGTCGTCTCCATGCGGTTCGGTCTCACCGACGGTCAGCCGAAGACCCTCGACGAGATCGGCAAGGTGTACGGCGTGACGCGTGAGCGCATCCGCCAGATCGAGTCCAAGACCATGTCGAAGCTGCGCCACCCGTCGCGTTCCCAGGTGCTGCGCGACTACCTCGACTAGGTCGCGGTCGTACGGCGGCGAAGGCCCGGCCCCCCTCGCGGGAGCCGGGCCTTCGTGCTGCGCGCCACGGCGCATTGGATCACTCTGGGTTTTCCGGTAACACCGAGAGTGAGGAGTCTGCATGCGCCGTTCCCTAGGGCGGGCACTGGTCGGGCCGCTGGCCCTGGCCGCCGCCATGACCGCCATACCGCTGGTGAACGCGGCTCCGGTGGTCGCCGACAGCGTAGTGGTCGGAGGCTTTCCGATAGACGTCTCCCAGGCCCCGTGGACGGTCGCGCTGTCCAGCCGTGACCGGTTCGGAGGTACGCGGGCGGGCCAGTTCTGCGGCGGCGTCGCGATCGCACCGACGGCGGTGCTCACCGCGGCCCACTGCCTGAGCGAGGACGTCCTCGGGGCGCCCCCGAACCGCGTGCCCGACTTCCGGGTCATCGCGGGGCGCACCGATCTGCTGTCGGATGAGGGCCAGGAGATCGCCGTACGCGACGCCCGGATCAATCCCGGGTACGACAGTGCGACCAACGCCGGCGACTTCGCCGTACTCACCCTGGCCAAGCCGCTGCCGCAGAGCGCGGTCATCGGCATGGCGGGCGCGGGCGATCCGGCCTACAAGGCGGGAACGCAGGCCCTGGTCTCCGGGTGGGGGGACACGACCGGTAAGGGCGCCTATGCGCACAGGCTGTACGCCGCACACGTGCGCGTGCTGCCCGACGACCTCTGCGCCCGCTCCTATCCGAGCGGTCCGGACGGTACCTACCGGGCCGGCAGCATGCTCTGCGCCGGAGAGGCTGCCGGCGGGCCGGACGCCTGTCAGGGAGACAGCGGCGGCCCGCTGGTGGCGGGAGGACGGCTGATCGGGCTCGTGTCATGGGGGAGCGGCTGCGGCAGGCGTGGAAGCCCCGGCGTGTACACACGCGTCTCCGAGGTCGTGAGGACCCTGGAAGGGGCCTCAGGCGGCCGGGAGGGGATCCACGGGCCCTCCTGAAGCGCCGGCACGGGACATGAGCACGGGCGGCCACTCCTGCAGAGGAGCGGCCGCCCGTTCACCGGCCTGTACCGGGGCTGGCTCGTCGTGTGTGCGAGATTCAGCGCTCTTCTTCGGAAGCGGTGTTCGGAACGGACGTCAGCCGCTCCGTCTCGTCCTGTATCTCAGCGGCGATCTTCTTGAGTTCCGGCTCGAACTTGCGACCGTGGTGGGCGCAGAAGAGCAGTTCTCCGCCGCTGAGCAGGACGACGCGCAGGTATGCCTGGGCGCCGCAGCGGTCGCAGCGATCGGCGGCCGTCAACGGGCTCGCGGGGGTCAGAACAGTAGTCACGTCGCCTCTTCTCTAGCTCGACGAGCTGTCGTACCAGGGTCAACATCCAACCAGCCCGAAAACGTTCCCGCTCGTGGCTTTTCCTCGAAAGAATCTTCCGGGGCGGCTGTCTGCTGCCGGTTGGCGGCGAATGTGCCGTAGTGCGTCTCTTGTGGTGCTTACGGTTTCGCGCGGTGTTGTATCTCGGTCCTCCAGGCCGGGTTGCCTGTTGTTCATGAGGACGTGCCCGGAGCCTAAATGGTTCATGCCTCCAATGGAACGTGATATGTACTTCACTCCATCGAGGGATCGAACATGCATGCGATCCTGGACTAGTCTGAGTTCCCGACGAGGGTGGCGTTACACCGGCTCTACCAGGCCTCGGTACCCTCTGAGCGGCGACCGAAGCCGTCCCCTTACCCAGTAGGGGGTCAACTGAAATTCAGCGAGGAGCGAACCGCGTGACCGCCGATACGTCCGTGCCGTCCACAGCGCTGCTGGCAGGAGCAGACCGGGACGGTTCCAACTACACCGCGCGGCACCTGCTCGTCCTCGAGGGCCTCGAGGCCGTGCGCAAGCGCCCAGGCATGTACATCGGCTCGACCGACAGCCGCGGCCTGATGCACTGCCTGTGGGAGATCATCGACAACTCCGTCGACGAGGCCCTCGCGGGCGTCTGTGACCGCATCGAGGTGATCCTCCACGACGACGGCTCCGTGGAGGTGCGCGACAACGGCCGTGGCATCCCCGTGGACGTGGAGCCCAGGACCGGCCTGTCCGGCGTCGAGGTCGTCATGACCAAGCTCCACGCGGGCGGCAAGTTCGGCGGCGGCTCGTACGCCGCCTCCGGCGGTCTGCACGGCGTCGGCGCCTCCGTGGTCAACGCCCTCTCCGCCCGTCTCGACGTCGAGGTGGACCGCGGCGGCCACACGCACGCCATCAGCTTCCGGCGCGGCGTGCCGGGTGCCTTCGCGGCCGACGGCGCCGAGGCGAAGTTCGAGGCCAAGAGCGGCCTGCGGAAGACCAAGAAGATCCCCAGGACCCGCACCGGCACGCGCGTGCGCTACTGGGCCGACCGCCAGATCTTCCTCAAGGACGCCAAGCTCTCCCTGGAGAACCTCCACCAGCGCGCCCGGCAGACCGCCTTCCTGGTGCCGGGCCTGACGATCGTCGTCCGTGACGAGTTCGGTCTGGGTGAGGGGGGCAGCAAGGGCGAGGAGTCCTTCCGCTTCGACGGCGGCATCAGCGAGTTCTGCGAGTACCTGGCGGGTGACAAGCCGGTCTGCGACGTCCTCCGCTTCTCGGGCAGGGGCACCTTCAAGGAGACCGTGCCCGTCCTGGACGAGCACGGCCAGATGACCCCCACCGAGGTCACCCGTGAACTGGGCGTGGACATCGCGCTGCGCTGGGGTACGGGCTACGACACGACCGTCCGGTCCTTCGTCAACATCATCGCCACCCCCAAGGGCGGCACCCATGTCTCGGGCTTCGAACAGGCCGTGACCGGGGTGTTCAACGATGTACTGCGCGCCAAGAAGCTGCTGCGGGTGGCCGAGGACAACATCGTCAAGGACGACGCCCTCGAGGGCCTGACCGCCGTCGTGACCGTGCGCCTGGCAGAGCCGCAGTTCGAGGGTCAGACCAAGGAGGTCCTGGGCACCTCGGCGGCCCGGCGCATCGTGAACAACGTGGTCGCCAAGGAGCTGAAGGCGTTCCTGACCAGCACGAAGCGGGACGCCGCCGCGCAGGCCCGCGTCGTCATGGAGAAGGTGGTGGCCGCCGCCCGTACCCGCGTCGCGGCCCGCCAGCACAAGGACGCCCAGCGCCGGAAGACCGCCCTGGAGTCCTCGTCCCTGCCGGCGAAGCTCGCCGACTGCCGCAGCGACGACGTCGACCGCAGCGAACTGTTCATCGTCGAGGGTGACTCCGCGCTCGGTACGGCCAAGCTGGCGCGGAACTCCGAGTTCCAGGCCCTGCTGCCGATCCGCGGCAAGATCCTCAACGTGCAGCGCTCGTCGGTGACCGACATGCTCAAGAACGCCGAGTGCGGCGCGATCATCCAGGTCATAGGAGCCGGCTCGGGCCGCACCTTCGACATCGACCAGGCCCGCTACGGCAAGATCATCATGATGACCGACGCCGATGTGGACGGCTCCCACATCCGCTGCCTGCTGCTCACGCTGTTCCAGCGCTACATGCGGCCGATGGTCGAGGCGGGCCGGGTCTTCGCCGCGGTGCCGCCGCTGCACCGCATCGAGGTCGTCCAGCCGAAGAAGGGCCAGGACAAGTACGTGTACACGTACTCCGACCGCGAGCTGCGCGACAAGCTCATGGAGTTCCAGAGCAAGGGCATCCGGTACAAGGAGAGCATCCAGCGCTACAAGGGTCTGGGCGAGATGGACGCCGACCAGCTGGCCGAGACCACGATGGACCCCCGTCACCGCACGCTGCGCAGGATCAACCTGTCCGACCTGGAGGCCGCCGAGCAGGTCTTCGACCTGCTGATGGGCAACGACGTGGCCCCGCGCAAGGAGTTCATCTCCAGTTCGGCGGCGACGCTGGACCGGTCGCGCATCGACGCGTAGCCGCTGCGCCGGGCTTCGGCCGACGGGGTTTGCTCGTGATGGGCTGACCTGGTCGGCCGGGGACGTCGAGGGGGATTGGTGGCCGGCGGAGGGGGACGGTGGTCCGCCTCCGCGGGCGGGATGGTCCTTCTCGGTTCGCCGGGCGCTCTTCGGTGGTCGGCTGGAGGGGCTTGCGCCGGTCGTCGAGCGGTCTTCCTGCGCCGCTCGGGCCGGGCGGCCGGTGGGTCGTGGCCTCGACACGGCAGACCGCGTCTTCGTCTGCGAGGAGTACGTCTTCGGCTGCGACGCCGACGATGTCGGGGCCGCCCCCTCTGCCGACACCGCCCCACGGCCTTTCCCACGCGGCCCGACGGAATTCCGTCCTGCCGCCGACGCCCCTGGTAGGCCTTCTCCTCGACGAGCACACTGCCCCGGACGCCGCGCGGTCCGGCGACGTCGTCTTCCTGCCGACGCTTCCCGGCCGCGCGTGGGTTGATCCTGCCCCGGCCGGACGAGGCTCGGTCCGGCGCGGGCGGGGTCGGGGATCGCGGGTGTTCGTGGGCGCTGCCGTCAGCCTCCCCCAATTTCCGGGCCTGCCGTTGTGAGCAGCCGGCGGTCCCCGCGCTTCGAGCGGGTACCGGACATCGGTGGTGGTGCCGGGGGACGTGCACACCCCGTCACCGGCACTGTCGGCCGGCGAGGCACGGCCGCCCAGCGGCCGCCGCGCTCGCGGACGGTTGCCGGAGATCTGCCCCGACCGACCTCCGCCTCCACCTCGGACCGGTAGGCACACCCGCCGGATCTACACCCGTGGGTGGAGACGAGCCGCTCCGGGTTTCCACCCTTGATCCACCCCGGCTCCGATCTCCCGACCTGCGCTTTTCCGTAGCTTCGTAGGTGTCGGCAGCACCCGCTCCCGGCACCACGTTCTCGCTCACGGAGGCTTTGATGTCCGGGCTCGTCAACGCGCTGGTGATCGTGGCCGTCGCCGCCATAGTGATCGCGCGGCAGTTCCGCGCCCGCGCGATCAACACCGACCGGCGCTGGTGGCTGATCCCCGTGGTCCTCGCCGTCGTCGCGCTGCGCGAGCCCGGCATCCTCGACGCCCACCACCGTGCCGAATCCGGCGTGCTGCTCGCGGTGGAGCTGCTCATCGGTCTGGCCACCGGCGCCGGCTGGGCCTGGACGACCCGCATCTGGACGGAACCGGACGGCGTCGTGTGGACCAAGAGCACCAAGGCGAGTGTTGCGGTATGGATCGTGGGCGTAACCCTCCGCATCGGTATCTACGCCGTCGGCGCCGCACTCGGCCTGCGCCAGGACAGCTCCGCCCTGATGTGCGCTCTCGCCGCCACCCTGCTGGTCCGCGGCGGGATCCTGGTCTGGCGGGCGCAGTCCCTCGGCACCGCGAACCGTCCCGCTCCGGCGTACGGTGACGGCATGCGATCGGTCAGGAGGGAACGCGCGTGAAGGAGAACGCCTGGACACGCTGGCCGTCGCGGGAGGCGCTCGGCCGCCAGGGAACCTCCCGTTCTCGGCGCTTGATCGCCTGGCCTGTCAGGATCCTGGTGATCGGCATGCTCCTGTGGGGCGCGTACAACCAGAGGCACGTCGGCACCTGGGGCGGACTCGCCGCGATGGCCGGGGTCCTCGCCACCGCTCTCCTCGCCTGGGCCTTCTTCAGGACCACCTACCAGCACCGGCTGGTGCCCTCCCTGGTGCTGATGTGCGCGATCATGGGCATCGCGGTCATGGCTGAGGCCACGGGGTTCAGAGGCCCGGCCCTCGTGATCTGGTGCGGTTGTGGGATCGGCGCCCTCGAGCGGCTGCCGCTCGCTGCAGCCGCTCCGGTGACCTCGGTGGGCCTGGCCGCATACGCCGCATTCAACAACGACGTCTGGCTGACCACGGCTGCCTCGGTCGCGGGCATGGCTCTCGCCGGATATGTCCTGCGGCTGGACGCCGAGGCCCGCGGCCACGCGCAGCAACTGCTCGCACAGGAGCGTGCCGCCCGGGCGGCCGAGGCGGAGTCCGCTGCGCTGGCCGAGCGAGCCCGCATCGCGCGGGAGATCCACGACGTGCTGGCCCACAGCCTCTCGGCGCAGCTGGTGCATCTGGAGGCGGCCCGGCTGCTGATCGAGAACGGCGCGGACCGTGAACGCATCCTGGAGCGGGTGGTGGCCGCCCGGGGCATGGCCCGGGACGGACTCGCCGAGACCCGGCAGGCCCTGTCCGCGCTGCGGGGCGATCTGACACCGCTGGAGGACTTCCTGAGCGAACTCGTCAGCGGGGCCGACGGCGCCGAGGTCACCGTGACGGGTGAGCGCAGACCCCTGCCGGCCGAGGCCTCCCAGACCGTGCGCAGGGTCGCCCAGGAGGCGCTGACGAACGTCCGCAAGCACGCACAGGGTGCCAAGGTGCATCTGCGACTCGACTACAGCGAGCACGAAGTGACGCTGGATGTACGGGACTCGGGCGGGCGGCCGGGCGAGCTCACCAGGTCCGGAGGTGGGTACGGTCTGCTGGGGATGCGCGAGCGGGCCGAACTGCTCGGCGGCTCACTGGACGCGCGGCCGGACGAGGAGGGGTTCGTGGTGACGCTGAAGGTGCCTGTATGACGGAGACGGAGGGGGAGAAGAAGCCCGCACGGGTGGTGGTCGCCGACGACCAGACCGTGGTCCGGGAGGGCATCGTGATGCTGCTCGGACTGCTGCCCGGTGTGGAGGTCGTGGGTGCCGCGGGAGACGGCGAGGAAGCGGTGCGGCTGGTCGGGGAACTGGCCCCCGATGTCGTCCTGATGGATCTCAGGATGCCCCGCTGCGACGGTGTGGAGGCCACCCGGCGGATCCGGGCGCAGTACCCGGGGACCCAGGTCGTGGTGCTCACCACGTACGCGGACGACGAATCGCTGTTTCCCGCGCTGCGTGCCGGCGCCCGGGGTTATCTGACCAAGGACGCGGGCGGTGACGAGATCGTGCGTGCCGTGGAGAGCGTGCTGTCGGGAGATGCTGGTCTGTCGCCGAGTGTCCAACGCCGGTTGCTGGAACGGCTGTCGCAGCCCGAGCACAGCCCGCCGGCGACCGTCGAGGCGCCGCCCGACGGACTGACCGCTCGGGAGACCGAGGTGCTGCTGCTGATCGCCGAAGGGCTCAGCAATCAGGAGATCGCCCGCAAGCTGCATGTGTCGACCGCGACCGTGAAGACACACATCAACAACCTCTTCTCCAAGACGGGCCTCAAGGACCGGGCGCAGGCGGTGCGGTACGCCTACAGCAAGGGGCTGGTGCGGCCGCCCACCCAGTGAGTCACCTGATGGGGTGAAGAGCCGGAGGAAGAAGAGTCAGGGATCTTCCCGTTCTGTCCATCCTTGGGCATGCAGTCAAGCAACGGTCGTGCCCGTGGAGCCGGGGACGGTCCCGAGAGTTCGCCCGAGAACCAGCAAGACCACGGCGCGCCCTCCCGCGACGCGACGTACGAAGACCCTTGGTACGACGCACTGGCCTACGGCTGGGGCGAGCTGGACGGCACCGGTGCGCCGACGCCGGTGGTGCCACCTGCTCGAGGGGAGCTGAGCGCAGCGGCGGTTCGCGCCCGCGATGTGTACGTCGAGGTGCAACGCAGCGCGGCCTTCCAGGAGGTGCGCACCAGGTACCGGAGGTTCGTCGTGCCGGGGGTCGCCGCCTTCCTCGCCTGGTACGTGGGCTATGTGGTCACGGCCACGGCCGCGCCGGGGCTCATGGCCCGGCCCGTGGCGGGCGCGGTGAACGTGGCCATGCTGGCCGGGCTGGGACAGTTCCTCACCACGTTCCTGCTGACCTGGGCCTATGCCCGGCACGCTCGGCTGCGCCGGGACCGGGCGGCGCTGGAGTTGCGCTGGGACACCCAGGAACTGGCCCGCGAAGTGCGGGGAGATGCCTCATGACCGGTGAGCATCAGACGCTGGCGCTGCTGATGTTCAGCGGTTTCGTGGCCCTCACCCTCGGGATCACGACGTGGGTGAGCCGTCGCCGGCATGGTTCGGCGGAGGAGTTCTACGCCGGAGGGCGGCTCTTCTCTCCGATGGAGAATGGTTTTGCCATTGCGGGTGACTACATGTCGGCCGCCTCCTTCCTGGGGGTCACCGGGCTCATCGCGCTGTACGGGTACGACGGGATGCTGTACGTCGTCGGCTTCCTGGTGGCCTGGCTGGTCGTGCTGTTCCTGGTGGCCGAACTGGTCCGCAACTGCGGGCGGTTCACCCTGGCCGATGTGGTGGCCGCGCGGATGAGCGAGCGGCCGGTGCGGATCGCGGCGGGAACTTCCTCGGTCACGGTGTCCGTTCTGTATCTGGTGGCGCAAATGGTCGGCGCGGGCAGTCTGGTGGCGCTGCTGCTGGGGCGGACGAGCGGGCCCGCGCAGGCCTGGGCGGTCATCGGGGTCGGCGCGCTCATGGTGATCTATGTGTCGTTGGGAGGGATGCGGGCCACCACCTGGATCCAGATCGTGAAGGCGGTGCTGCTGCTGAGCGGCACGATCGCGCTGACCGTCCTCGTCCTGCTCCGCTTCCACGGCGACGTCGACCGTCTGCTGCTCACGGCCGCGGACCGCAGCGGTCACGGAAGGGCGTTCCTGGCGCCGGGCCTGAAGTACGGCGGGACCTGGACCGCCCGCCTGGACTTCATCAGCCTGGGACTCGCCCTCGTGCTGGGCACGGGGGGACTGCCGCACATCCTGTCCCGCTTCTACACCGTGCCCACCGCGCGGGCCGCCCGTCGTTCCGCGGTGTGGTCCATCGGACTGATCGGCGGCTTCTACCTGATGACGATCGTCCTCGGCTTCGGGGCGGCCGCGATGGTGGGGACGGATGCGGTGCGCGGCTCGAACGCGGCCGGGAACACGGCGGTGCCGCTGCTCGCCCTCGACCTGGGCGGCGGCGCGGGCTCCACCGGTGGCACGGTCCTGTTCGCGGTCGTCGCCGCCGTCGCCTTCGCCACCATCCTCGCGGTGGTCGCCGGCATCACGCTCGCCTCGTCGGCGTCGGTGGCGCACGACCTGTACGCGTCGCTGCGGCGCTCGCGCGGCACGGCACGCAGCGAGGTGGCGGTGGCGCGCTGGGCGGCGGTCGGCATCGGTGTCGTGGCGATCGCGCTCGGTCTGCTGGCCCGTGACCTCAACGTCGCCTTCCTCGTCGGCCTCGCCTTCGCCGTCGCCGCGTCGGCGAACCTCCCGGTGCTGCTGTACTCGCTGTTCTGGCGCGGCTTCACCACCCGCGGGGCGGTCTGGGCCGTGTACGGCGGGCTGATCCCGGCGCTCGGGCTGGTGCTGCTCTCCCCGGTGGTGTCCGGCAGCCCGACCTCCCTGTTCCCGGACGTCGACTTCCAGTACTTCCCGCTGCAGAACCCGGGCATCGTCTCCATCCCGCTCGGCTTCCTCGCCGGCTGGCTCGGCACGATCACCTCCGCGGAGATCGCGGACGAGGCCAAGTACGCCGAGACGGAGGTGCGGTCGCTGACCGGCGCCGGTGCCGTGTAGCCGGTCACCGGCGCCGGGCACGGCTCGCTACGGCGCCACCCAGGCGTACCGGTGCTCCGGCCGGCCGGTGTCGCCGTACTTCAGGGAGAGCCGGAGCCGGCCGGCCTGTTCCAGATGGCGGAGATAGCGCTGGGCCGTGGAGCGGCTCAGGCCGGTCCTGGCGGCCACCTCGTGAGCGGACAGCGGCTGGTCGGCGCGGTGCAGGACGCCGCAGATCAGGTCGGTCGTGGGCGCCGAGCGGCCGCTCGGCGGGCCGGGCGCGGACGGTGCGGGATTCGTCCGCAGCGCGCCGAAGATCCGGTCGACCTGCTCCTGCCCGGTCAGGCCGTGGCCGCCGACCCGGTCCACCGTGCGACGCAGCGCCGCATAGGAGTCGAGGCGGGCCCGCAGGGCGGCGAAGGTGAAGGGTTTGACCAGGTAGTGCAGGGCGCCCAGGCGCATCGCCTGCTGCACGGTCGTCACATCGCTGGCCGCGGTGATCATGATGACGTCCGTGCCGTGGCCCTGCTCCCGCATGCGGTGCACGAGATCGAGACCGGTCCGGTCCGGCAGATAGTGGTCGAGCAGGACCAGGTCGATGGTGCCGCGTTCGACGGCGGCCAGGGCCTGGGCGGCGCTGTGCGCGCGGGCGGTCACCCGGAAGCCGGGAACCTTTCCCACGTACTTGGCGTTTATCTCAGCGACGCGGAAGTCGTCGTCCACGACCAGGACGTCAATCATCAGGCCTCTCCTTCAAGGCCGACGAGCGTTGAGCCCGTGTTTCGGCTCCGCAGTTGTAGCGCGAGCAAAAAGAGCACAACAGACTCTTGCAAGCAGAAGAACGGCTTGTGCTCACAAGTCTCCTGCTGTGGCCGGGTCCACACCTACCGTCCCGGGCCATGAGCGCAGACACCAGCCCCGCCATCGAGCTGCGGGGCGCGAGCAAGACCTTCAGAACCCCGTCCGGGGGACTGCACACGGCCGTACGCGGTCTGGATCTCACTGTCCAGCGCGGTGAGTTCGTAGCCGTCGTGGGTCCGACCGGCTGCGGCAAGTCCACCACACTGACGCTGGTCAGCGGTCTGGAGGAGCCCACCGAGGGCGAGGTGCTGGTGGCCGGCGAGCCGGTCGACGGCGTCGGCGACAAGGTCGGTTTCGTCTTCCAGCAGGACGCCACCTTCCCCTGGCGCACGGTCCTGTCCAACGTCATGGCCGGCCCCCGCTTCCGGGGCGTGCCGAAGACCGAGGCCAAGGAGAAGGCCCGGGAATGGCTGGCCCGCGTCGGCCTCGCCGCCTTCGAGGACCGTTACCCGCACCAGCTCTCCGGCGGTCAGCGCAAGCGGGTCGCCCTCGCCGCCACGTTCGTCAACGACCCCGAGATCCTGCTGATGGACGAGCCGTTCTCGGCGCTGGACGTGCAGACCCGGGCGCTGATGTCGGACGAGCTGCTGGAGCTGTGGGAGGGCACGGGCGCCTCCGTCGTCTTCGTCACCCATGACCTGGAGGAGTCCATCGCGCTCGCCGACAAGGTCGTGGTGATGACCGCCGGACCCGCGACCGTGAAGCAGGTCTTCGAGATCGACCTGGCGCGGCCGCGCAAGGTCGAGTCGGTTCGCCTGGAGCCGCGGTTCATCGAGATCTACCGCGAGATCTGGGAGTCCCTCGGCGAAGAGGTCCGCATCACCCGCGAGAGGGGTGCCGCCCGTGTCGCCTGAGGTTCTCAGCACTCCGGTGGCCGACGCCGCCAAAGTCCCCGACCGTGCGCAGACCCGCGCCCAGGTCGCCCGCCGCCGCAAGGCCCTCGTCATCGCCGTACGCGTGGTGCTGCTGGTGGCCGTCCTCGGGCTGTGGGAGGGACTGTCCCGGGCGAAGATCATCGATCCGTTCAACTTCTCGATGCCCTCGGAGATCTGGGACCAGATCCGGACCTGGGTGATGCACGGGACCGCGCTGGGCTCCCTCGGCGAACAGATCTGGTACACGCTCTACGAGGCACTGCTCGGCTGGATCCTCGGTGTGATCGCCGGTGTCCTCCTCGGTATCGCACTCGGGCGGATCAGATTGCTCGCCGAGGTCCTTGGTCCATACATCAAGGTGCTCAACTCGATCCCCAGGATCGTCCTGGCGCCGATCTTCCTGATCTGGTTCGGGCTCGGGCCGTCCTCGAAGGTCGCCTCCGCCGTCGTACTGGTCTTCTTCCCGGTCTTCTTCAACGCCTTCCAGGGCGCCCGTGAGGTGGACCGCAACCTCGTGGCCAACGCCCGCATCCTGGGTGCCAGTGACCGCCGGGTCACGCTCCAGGTGGTCATCCCGTCGGCCACCTCCTGGATCTTCACCAGCCTGCACGTCAGCTTCGGCTTCGCTCTCATCGGCGCCATCGTCGGCGAGTACATCGGCGCGACCAAGGGCATCGGCCTGCTCGTCTCGCAGTCGCAGAACACCTTCAACGCGGCCGGTGTCTACGCCGCGATGGTCATCCTCGCGGTCGTCGCCCTCGCCGCCGAGGGGCTGCTGACCTTCGCCGAGCGCCGCATCTTCCGCTGGAGGCCCGCCGGTTCCGAGGGCTGACCCGGCCCCTCACCGGTCCACCGGCCCCTCACCGGTCCACCGGCCCCTCACCGGTCCACCGGCCCCTCACCGGTCCCCCCGGCCCCTCACCGGTCCCCCCGGCCCCTCACCGGTCCCCCCGGCTTCTCCCCGGCCCACCTCCGGGCCTTCCCGGACCAGCCCCCACCCTTCCCCGTACCGCCCTCTCACAAGGACGTGAACCGCATGCGCAACACCGCCAGACACGCCTCCCTGGCCGCCGCCGGCCTGCTCGCGCTCTCCTCCCTCACCGCCTGCGCCAACGACGCGGCCGGCTCCACCGCCGACACCGGCAACGGCGGCGGCAAGGGCGAGAGCGTCAAGATCATGGTCGGTGGCCTGGACAAGGTCATCTACCTGCCCGCGATGCTCACCCAGCGCCTCGGCTACTTCCGGGCGGAGGGTTTGAATGTCCAACTCCTCAGCGAGCCCGCCGGTGTCCAGGCCGAGACCGCGCTCGTCTCCGGCCAGGTGCAGGGAGCGGTCGGCTTCTACGACCACACCCTCGACCTGCAGGTGAAGGGCAAGTCGGTGGAGTCGGTCGTGCAGTTCTCGCACGCGCCCGGCGAGGTCGAGGTGGTCTCCGACAAGGCGGCGGGCAGCCTCACCTCGCCCAAGGACTTCAAGGGCCGCAAGCTGGGCGTGACCGGGCTCGGTTCCTCCACCGACTTCCTCACCAAGTACCTCGCGGTCAAGAACGGCGTGAACGTCAGCGAGTTCACGCCGGTCGCGGTGGGCGCCGGACCGACGTTCGTCGCGGCCCTCCAGAAGGGGGCGATCGACGGCGGCATGACCACCGACCCGACCGTCGCGACGATCCTGGACAAGAAGGCGGGCAAGGTCCTCATCGACATGCGCACCCCCGAGGGCTCGCAGAAGGCGCTGGGCGGGCTGTACCCGTCGTCAAGTCTGTACATGCAGACGGACTGGGTGGACGGACACAAGGACACCGTCCAGAAGTTGGTCAACGCGTTCGTCAAGACGCTCAAGTGGATGTCCGCCCACAGCGCCGACGAGATCGCCGCCAAGATGCCCGCCGACTACTCCCAGGGCAACAAGACGCTCTACGCGCAGGCCATCAAGAGCACCCTGCCGATGTTCACCGACGACGGCGTGATGCCCCAGGGCGGCCCCGAGACCGTCGAGAAGGTCCTCAAGTCGTTCAACCCGAAGATCAAGAACGCCAAGGTCGACTTGAGCAGGACGTACACGACCGAGTTCGCCGAGGCGGTCAAGTGACCGCCGCGTGAAGCGCGCTCAGCCGCGGGTCGCCCACACGTAACGGTGTTCCGGGCGGCCCGCGTCGCCGTACTTGAGGGTCAGCCGCGCCCGTCCGGTGCGCTCCAGGAGCTTCAGATACCGCTGGGCCGTCTGCCGGCTCACCCCCGTCCGCTCGGCGATCTCCTGGGCGGACAAGGGGCCTTCGGCGTTCATCAGCGACTGTCGCACCAGTTCGGCCGTCGTGGGGGAGTGCCCCTTCGGCAGCCCGGGCTCCGAAGGCGCGGACAGGGCACCGAAGATGCGGTCCACGTCCGCCTGTTCGGCCTCGCCGCCGCGGTCCAGGGTCCGCCGCAGCCGGGCGTACGCCTCCAGCTTGGCGCGCAGACCGGCGAAGGTGAACGGTTTCACCAGGTACTGCAGCGCGCCCTGCCGCAGCGCGGCCTGGACGGTGGTCATGTCCCGCGCCGCCGTCACCATGATCACGTCGGCCTGGTGGCCGCGCCGGCGCATCTCGCGGACGACCGCGAGACCGGTGTCGTCGGGCAGGTGGTGGTCCATGAGGACCAGGTCCAGCCGCGGCAGCGTCTCCACCTGCCGCAGCGCCTCGGCGGCGCTGTGCGCCTCGCCGGCCACATGGAATCCCGGCACCTTCGCCACGTACGCGGCGTTGACCCGGGCGACCCGGGTGTCGTCGTCCACGACCAGGACCTCGATCATCGGGTCTCCTCCTCGGTGACGGCAGCGGGCTCGAGGGACTTCTCGCGCACCGTGGGTTCCAGCTCCGGCTCGGTCAGCGCCTCCGGCAGGACCACGGTGAACTCCGCACCGCCCCCGTCCGCGGCGCCCACGGTCGCGCTGCCGCCCTGGCGTTCGGCGAGCCGGCGCACCAGCGAGAGCCCGATGCCCCGTTTGCCGTGCGCGGGCGGGGTCTTGGTGGACCAGCCCTCGGTGAAGATCAGCTCCCGTCGGCCGGCCGGGACACCGGGGCCCGTGTCGCGCACCGCGAGGACGACCGTACGGCCCTCGGTGCGCAACTCGACCTCCACGCGCGCGTGCAGCGTGCCGGCCACCGCGTCGAGGGCGTTGTCCACCAGGTTGCCCACGACCGTGACCAGACCCCGCGGATCGATCAGCCGGTCGGGCAGCAGCGTGTGCTCCGACACCCACAGCGCGACGCCCCGCTCGGCCGCCACGGTCGCCTTGCCGACCAGCAGGGCCGCGAGCAGGGGATCCTGGATCTTCTCGGTGACCTGCTCGGCGGTGACCCGGTGGTCGCCGACCACCTCGCCGACGAACTCCACGGCGTCGTCGTACATCTCCAGCTCCAGCAGCCCGAGCAGGGTGTGCATCCGGTTGGCGTGCTCGTGGTCCTGGGCGCGCAGGGCGTCGATCAGCCCGCGCGTGGAGTCGAGTTCGCGCCCCAACTGCTCCAGTTCGGTGCGGTCGCGCAGGGTCGCGACGGCGCCGCCGTCATCGGTGGGCATACGGTTGGCGACCAGCACGCGCCGGCCGCGCACGGTGAGCAGGTCGGTGCCGGTCACCCGGCCGGCCAGCACGTCCGTCGTACGGCCCGTGCCGAGCGCCTCGTCCGGGGTCTGTCCCACGGCCTCGTCGCCGATGCCGAGCAGCCGACGGGCCTCGTCGTTGAGGAGGCGGACACGACCGCCGCGGTCGAGCGCGACCACGCCCTCACGGATGCCGTGCAGCATCGCCTCGCGCTCCGCGAGCAGCGCAGAGATGTCGGAGAAGGCCAGGTCCCGGGTCTGCCGCTGGACCCGCCGGGAGATCAGCCAGGCGGCCAGCGCGCCCACCGCGAGAGCGCCTCCGGCGTACGCGAGCAGGCCCGGGATCGCGCTGATCAGCCGCGCCCGCACGCTGTCGTAGGCGATACCGACCGAGACCGCCCCGATGATGCGGTGGCGCGTGTCGTACAGCGGCACCTTGCCGCGCGCGGAGCGGCCCAGGGTGCCGTTGTCGATCTCCATGACCTCATGACCGGCCAGGGCCTGCCTGGGGTCGGTGGAGACGTGCCCGCCGACCTCCGAGAGGGTGGTGTGCGACCAGCGCATGCCCCGCCGGTCCATCACCACGATGTACTCCGCGTGCGTGGCCCGTCGGATCCGCTCGGCCTCCTTCTGCACCGGACCGTTCACGGTCGGCGGGGTGGTCAGCACACCCTCGGCGATCTGCGGGTCCTGGGCGGTGGTCTGCGCGATGGCCAGCGCGCGGCGCTCCGCCTCCTGGTCGAGCTGCCTGCTCAGCGGCGCCAGGAACAGCCCGGTCGCGAGCACCGCGACCCCCGCGGCGATCGCCACCTGCATCAGCAGCACCTGCGAGAACACCCGCCGCGGCAGACCGAGACGCAGACGGCGTGCGGGGGGAGTGGGGCTCATGCCCACGACGGTAGTGGGGTGGTCCGACGCACCCCAGGGGATGTGGTGGGGATCTCTTGACCAGTTCTTGAAAGAGGCGGTCGTTGCGGGAAGGCGGTCGCTCAGCTCGCCAGCGCCGTCGTCCTCAGCTCGCGCACGGCCACGACGTCCATCCGGGCCGGCGTGCCGAGCACCGTCGCTCCGCAGCTCTCCGGGCGGGGCGGCAGCGACGCCCCCTGCGCCACGGTCACCCGCCAGCGGCGGCCGTCGGCGTGCCCGACGGTGACCTCCCAGCGCGGGGCCGCACCGTCGGTCGTCACGACGCTCAGCAGCCCCGCCCGGTACTCGCCCGCCACCGACCGGACGGCCAGCTCGGCCGCCTGACCGGGCCGTTCCCAGGCGGAGCAGCCGCGGCACCCGTCGACCACCACGCGCCCCTCCTGCACGCCGTGCAGCGCCTCCTTGATGGTGTGCGCCTCGGCGCGGCCGTAGGCGTAGCCGTACGGCAGGACGAGCACGGTCGGCGAGAAACGATGTCCACCCAGATGGGTGACCTCCCAGACTCCGCGCACCCCCGAGGCGCACAGTTCGGCGGCGAGGGGACGGCCCAGGAGAGCGCAGCAGCGGTCGCGTTTGCCGTTGGTGCACACGAACGCCAGCGGGTCGCCCCGGTACGGCTGTCCGCCGAGCGCGGCGGCGAAGGAACGGTGATCCCCCGTTCCCAGGGCGGCGAAGTCGAGGCCGAGCAGGCGACGCGGATCGCGGGTCGTGGCGCTGTGCAGCCACACGCGGCCCGGCACGGTGTGCGCGGCGTACACCTGCCGGACGGCGGGCCCGCCGGGGTCGGCGTGGCGTCCGGGGCGGCGGATGAGCGCGACGCGGACGCCGGTTCCCTCGGCGGCCGCCTCCAGGCTCCGCCCGACGGCGGGGTCCAGGTGGCTCGAAGTGAGCGCCTTGACGCCCCACGGGCCGGGCTGTTCCAGCAGCAGCCAGGTCGTCGCCGTGGCCGCGGTACCGGAAACGGGCTCGTCGAGGCTCCGGGAGACGGTCGCGCACCTACTCACAGAGGTGAGCCTAACCTGACTCTCCGTGGGGCGACTTCCGGCCGTGGTCGTGTCCTGCTCGGGGAGGGTTCGGCCGCTAGTGGAGGCCGTGCACCGACGACCTACTCCGGCAGGGGCCGCGGGGGCCGCGGACCGACGTACTGGCCCACCGGGCGCATGCGGAGCGGGCGCTCGCCGTACTCCTCCAGGGCGTGTGCGATCCAGCCCGCCGTCCGGGCGACGGCGAAGATCGTCTCGCCGGCCGTGGCGGGCATGCCGCTGGACGCGGTGAAGACCGCCAGGGCGAGGTCGACGTTGGCGTGCAGCGGGGTGTGCCGGGCGGTGGTGGCGACGATGTCCCGGGCGGCGAGCAGGGCGGACTCCGCGCGCGGGACCTGCTCCAGGAGGCCGAACAGTACGCTCGCGCGCGGGTCCTCGCCGGTGTAGAGCCGGTGGCCGAGCCCAGGGACCCGGCGTCCCCCGCGCAGTTCGCCGGCGATCACGGGGACCGCCGTGCCCTGGTCGAGCACGTCGAGGAGCATGCGGTGGGCGTCGCCGCTCGCGGCGCCGTGCAGCGGGCCCTCCAGGACGCCGAGCCCGGCCGAGACGGCAGCGTAGGCGTGCGCGCGGGCCGAGGCGGCGACGCGGACGGCGAGCGTGGAGGCGGCCAGATCGTGGTCGGCGAGCAGGGCGAGCGCGGTGTCCAGGACCCGCAGGGACGCCTCGTCGGCGGGATGGCCGGTCAGCCGGACCCAGAGCCGGTGGGCGAGCGGAGCGTCGTCCTTGTGGTCGCGCCGGGCCGGCGGCAGCGCGGCGACGAGCGTGGGGATCAGGATCCGCGCGGTGTTCAGCACGGCGTTCTCGGACAGGTCGAAGCGCAGCGGGTCCTCGGCCGCCGCGGCGACGGCCGCCACACGGAGCCGGTCGGTGGGGGAGGCGTGCTCGGACAGCGCGTCCACCGCGCGGCGCGCGACCTCGACGGTGGGGCCGGGCGCGGTGAAGGTCACGCCCGGGGTGAGCCGGCCCGTCCACAGCCACTCCGCGACCTCCTCGTAGGAGTGACGGAGCGCCAGCTCGACGGCGTCCACGCCCCGGAAGTAGTACCGGTCGTGCTCGATCAGCGTGATCCGGGTCCGGACGGACAGGTCCCCGCCGGAGCCCGGGGTTCCGGCCGCCTCACGGCGGTGACGCCGGGCGAGGGCCTCGACCTCCTTCGCCTCGAAGGTGCTGGCACGGCCGCCGGGCTCGCGCCTGCTGCTGAGCAGGCCGCGGCTCACGTACGCGTACACCGTCTCCGGCTTCACGCCGAGCAGTTCGGCGGTCTCCTTGGTGGTCAGCCTGCGCCCGGGACGGCCGGGAGCGGGTTCGTGATCGCGCATGGAGGTCACGGTAGCCGCCTCTGCACATGTTGATCGGCATGCATTGATTAAATCAATATTGACAAGCAATTAGTCAAGCATGGACAGTCGGATCAAGTCCAGGGAGGAGAACCATGGCCATCAACAGGACCGCGAGCCCGCTCATCGACGCACCGCGCGGACTCGCCGGCGTCGTCGTCACCGAGACCGAGATCGGTGACGTCCGGGGACGCGAGGGCTTCTACCACTACCGCCAGTACTCGGCCGTCGAACTCGCGCGGACCCGCGGCTTCGAGGACGTCTGGCACCTCCTGGTCCACGGCACGCTCCCGGACGCCGAGCGCCGCGCCGCCTTCGCCCACGAGACCGCGACGCTGCGGCGGCTGCCCGAGGAAGTCCGCGCGGCACTGCCCGAGATCGCCGCGGCGAGCCGCGTCTCCGGCCCGCTGTCCGGGCTGCGCACGGCCCTGTCCCTGCTGGGCTCGGCGCGGGGGCTGCGACCGGTGTACGACATCGACGCCGACCGGCGCCGCGCCGACACCCTGGCCGTCTGCGCGGCCGTACCCACGCTGCTCACCGCGCTGTACCGGCTGGGGCAGGGGCTCCACCCTGTCGAGCCGCGTGACGACCTCACGTACGCGGCCAACTACCTGTACATGCTCACGGGTGTGGAACCCGAACCGCGACGGGCGCGTGCGGTCGAGCAATATCTGATCTCAACCATTGATCATGGGTTCAATGCATCAACCTTCACGGCCCGCGTGATCGCCTCCACCGGAGCCGACGTGGCCGCCTGCCTGACCGGAGCGGTGGGTGCCCTGTCCGGGCCGCTGCACGGCGGCGCGCCCAGCCGGGCCCTGGACACCCTGGACGCCATCGGCACGCCGGAGCGGATCGACCCGTGGATCCGCGAGCGGGTGCTCGCCGGTGACCGGATCATGGGCTTCGGACACGCCATCTACCGCACGGAGGACCCCCGTTCGCGGATGCTGCGGGAGATCGCCCTCGGCTTCGGCGGTCCGCGCGTCGACTTCGCGGTGGAGGTCGAGCGCCGCGTCGAGGCGATCCTCGCCGAGCTGAAGCCCGGCCGCGAACTCCACACCAACGTGGAGTTCTACGCCGGTGTGGTCATGGAACTGTGCGGACTGCCCCGCGAGATGTTCACCCCCACCTTCGCGGCGGCACGCGTGGTGGGCTGGAGCGCCAACATCCTGGAACAGGCGGCCGACTCGAAGATCATCCGGCCGGTCGCGCGCTACGTGGGGCCGACGCCGCCGGTCGCGGTGCCGGCCACCGGCTGACGCACCCGCCCCAGGAGCCCCTCCTATCCTGGACCGGCAGTCGGTCCACACGAGAGAGGTCACCCGTTGGGGAACAGCAGCGGTCCGCAGATCCCGGTCGTCGTGCTCGCCGGATTCCTGGGCTCCGGGAAGACCACCCTCCTCAACCACCTCCTGCACCGCAGCGGAGGCAGCCGGATCGGGGCGATCGTCAACGACTTCGGGGCCATCGAGATCGACGCGATGGCCGTCGCGGGCGCCCTCGGCGACTCGACCGTCTCGCTCGGCAACGGCTGCCTGTGCTGTGCCGTCGACGCCGGTGAACTCGATCTCTACCTGGAGCGGCTCGCCGACCCGGGCACCGGCATCGACGTGATCGTCATCGAGGCCAGCGGGCTCGCCGAGCCGCAGGAACTGGTGCGCATGGTGCTGGCCTGCGAGCACCCGAGGGTCGTCTACGGCGGCCTCGTCGAGGTCGTGGACGCCGCCGAGTTCGACGACACCCGCGCCAGGCACCCGGAGATCGACCGGCATCTGGCCCTCGCCGACCTGGTCGTGGTCAACAAGCTCGACCGGGCCGCCGACGGTGACCGGGTGCTCGGTCTGGTGCGCTCCCTCGCCGACCGCGCCGCCGTGGTCCCCGCCACCTACGGCCGGATCGACCCGGAGTTCCTCTTCGACTGCAGGCCGAGCGAGGAGCGGATCGGGCAGCTGTCCTTCGACGACCTGCACGAGCCCACGGAGCACACCGAGGCCGACGGGCACGATGAGCACGCGGGTCATCTGCACACCGGCTACGACAGCCTCTCCTTCGCCTCCGAGGCGCCCCTGGAACCCCGCCGGCTCATGCGCTTCCTCGACAGCCGGCCCGAGGGGCTGTACCGGATCAAGGGCTACGTCGACTTCGGGCCGTACGACCCCCTCAACCGGTACACCGTGCACGCCGTCGGCCGCTTTCTGCGCTTCTACCCGGAACCCTGGGGCGGTGCCGGCGACCGGCTCACCCAGCTCGTGCTGATCGGTTCCGGCATCGACACCGAGGCCCTCGGCCAGGAGCTCAAGGGGTGCGAGAACGACGCCCCACACGCCGACGAACGCGGCATGTGGGGCGTCCTGCGCTACGTCCAGGGCTCCGAGGAGGAGCCCGACGCGCAGCCGTACGAGGCGTCGTACGAGGCCTAGAGCACCGGTCCCGCGATCACCGCCACCGTCTTCGGCAGCGACGTGCCCGAACCGTCCCGGCGCGGGTCCAGCTCCGGCAGCTCCGCCGGGGTGCCGTTCTTCTGCGCCGCGCGCGCGGGAGCCGGGCCCGCCCAGCCCAGCGACAGGCAGTCCTCGCCCTTCAGGAACCGCTGGCAGCGCACGCCGCCCGTGGCCCGGCCCTTGCGCGGGTACTGGTCGAACGGGGTCAGCTTGGCGGTCGTCTGCACCGAGTCGTCCAGCGTGCCGCGCGAGCCCGCGACCGTGAACACCACCGCGTCGGCCGCCGGGTCGACCGCCGTGAAGGAGATGACCTTCGCGCCCTCGGCGAGCTTGATGCCCGCCATACCGCCGGCCGGACGGCCCTGCGGGCGCACGATGGACGCCTGGAAGCGCAGCAGCTGCGCGTCGTCGGTGATGAACACCAGGTCCTCCTCGCCGGTGCGCAGCTCCACCGCGCCGACGATCCGGTCACCCTCCTTCAGCGTGATGACCTCCAGCTCGTCCTTGCTGGACGGGTAGTCGGGCACCACACGCTTGACGATGCCCTGCTCGGTGCCGAGCGCCAGGCCCGGGGACGACTCGTCCAGCGTGGTCAGGCAGACCACCGTCTCGTCGTCCTCCAGGGAGACGAACTCCGCCAGCGGCGCCCCTCCGGAGAGGTTCGGCGCGGCCGCCGTCTCCGGCAGCTGGGGCAGGTCGACCACGTTGATCCGCAGCAGCCGGCCCGCCGAGGTCACCGCGCCGATCTCGCCGCGCGCGGTCGCCGGCACCGCCGAGACGATCACGTCGTGCTTGACGCGCTTGGCGCCGGCCTGCTCCGGGAACGGCTCGGCGGTCGCCGTACGGGCCAGCAGACCCGTCGAGGACAGCAGCACCCGGCACGGGTCGTCGGCCACCTGCAGGGGCACCGCGGCCACGGGGGCGCCCGCGGACTCCAGCAGGACCGTACGCCGGTCGGTGCCGAACTTCTTGGACACGGCGGCCAGTTCGGCCGAGACCAGCTTGCGCAGCTCCGCGTCGGACTCCAGGATCCGGGTCAGCTCCGCGATCTCCGCGGTGAGCTTGTCCTTCTCCGACTCCAGCTCGATGCGGTCGTACTTGGTGAGCCGGCGCAGCGGCGTGTCGAGGATGTACTGCGTCTGCACCTCGCTCAGCGAGAAGCGCTGCATCAGGCGCTCCTTGGCCTGCGCGGAGTTCTCGCTGGACCGGATCAGCCGGATGACCTCGTCGATGTCGACCAGCGCGGTCAGCAGGCCCTCGACCAGGTGCAGCCGGTCGCGGCGCTTGGTGCGGCGGAACTCGCTGCGGCGCCGGACGACGTCGAAGCGGTGGTCGAGATAGACCTCCAGCAGCTCCTTCAGGCCCAGCGTGAGCGGCTGGCCGTCGACCAGCGCGACGTTGTTGATGCCGAAGGTCTCCTCCATCGGGGTCAGCTTGTAGAGCTGCTCCAGGATCGCCTCCGGCACGAAGCCGTTCTTGATCTCGATGACCAGGCGCAGGCCGTGCTCGCGGTCGGTGAGGTCCTTGACGTCGGCGATGCCCTGGACCTTCTTCGCGTTGACCAGGTCCTTGATCTTCGCGATGACCTTTTCGGGGCCCACCGTGAAGGGCAGTTCGGTGACGACCAGGCCCTGGCGGCGGGCGGTCACCGTCTCGATCGAGACCGTCGCGCGCATCTTGAAGGTGCCGCGGCCCGTCGCGTACGCGTCCCGGATGCCGTCCAGGCCGACGATCCGGCCGCCGGTGGGCAGGTCCGGGCCCGGGACGTGCTTCATCAGCGCGTCCAGGTCCGCGTTCGGGTACTTGATCAGGTGGCGGGCGGCCGCGACGACCTCGCGCAGGTTGTGCGGCGGCATGTTCGTCGCCATGCCGACCGCGATGCCCGAGGAGCCGTTGACCAGCAGGTTCGGGAAGGCGGCGGGCAGCGCCACCGGCTCGCGCTCCTGGCCGTCGTAGTTCGGCGCGAAGTCGACCGTGTCCTCGTCGATCGACTCGGTCATCAGACTCGTCGCCTCGGCCTGCCGGCACTCGGTGTACCGCATGGCGGCCGGCGGGTCGTCGTTGCCCAGCGAGCCGAAGTTGCCGTGGCCGTCGACCAGCGGCACGCGCATGGAGAAGGGCTGGGCCATGCGCACCAGGGCGTCGTAGATCGACGCGTCGCCGTGCGGGTGCAGCTTGCCCATGACCTCGCCGACGACACGCGCGCACTTCACATAGCCGCGGTCGGGGCGCAGGCCCATCTCGTTCATCTGGTACACGATCCGGCGGTGCACCGGCTTGAGGCCGTCACGGGCGTCCGGCAGGGCGCGCGAGTAGATGACCGAGTACGCGTACTCGAGGTAGGAGCCACGCATCTCGTCCACGACGTCGATGTCGAGGATCCTCTCCTCGAACGAATCGTCGGGCGGCGGGGTCTTCGTGCTGCGGCGGGCCATCGCTGCCGGCTCCTTGCTGAAGCGATTGACTGATCTGACGCGGACCATTGTGGACCGCGGCACTGACAACCCGTACCACGACCCGGTCCCGGGAGGTTTCCCAGCATCCCCGGGCGGGTCCGGCCAGGGCCGCGGGATCCGCTGTGGGCGTACGTCCCGCCGGAACTTCGTCGAGGTCCCGCACGGTTTGCATACAGTGGCAGGAACGGCAGGAAAACCGCGGTTTCCACAACCGCCTCCGCTCGCGAAGGGATGTACATGCCCATGGGTCACACGACCACAGCCGAGGCAGGCTCCGGGGGCCTGACAGCGACCGAGCACCGCCTGGCCAACGGTCTGCGCGTGGTGCTCTCCGAGGACCACCTGACCCCGGTCGCGGCGGTCTGCCTCTGGTACGACGTCGGCTCCCGCCACGAAGTCAAGGGGCGTACCGGCCTGGCTCACCTTTTCGAGCACCTGATGTTCCAGGGCTCGGCGCAGGTCAAGGGCAACGGTCACTTCGAGCTCGTGCAGGGCGCCGGAGGCTCGCTCAACGGCACCACCAGCTTCGAGCGCACCAACTACTTCGAGACCATGCCCGCCCACCAGCTGGAGCTCGCCCTCTGGCTGGAGGCCGACCGCATGGGCTCGCTGCTCGCCGCCCTGGACGACGAGTCCATGGAGAACCAGCGGGACGTCGTCAAGAACGAGCGCCGTCAGCGCTACGACAACGTGCCCTACGGCACCGCCTTCGAGAAGCTGACCGGCCTGTCGTACCCGGAGGGCCACCCCTACCACCACACGCCGATCGGCTCGATGGCGGACCTGGACGCGGCCACCCTGGAGGACGCCCGCCAGTTCTTCCGCACCTACTACGCGCCGAACAACGCGGTGCTCTCCGTGGTCGGCGACATCGATCCCCGGCAGACCCTCGCCTGGATCGAGAAGTACTTCGGGTCGATCCCCTCCCACGACGGCAAGCCCGCCCCCCGCGACGGCTCCCTGCCGGAGGTCATCGGCGAGCAGAAGCGCGAGGTCGTCGTCGAGGAGGTCCCGGCGCGCGCCCTGATGGCCGCCTACCGCCTCCCGCACGACGGCACGCGCGCGTGCGACGCCGCCGACCTCGCCCTGACCGTCCTCGGCGGCGGCGAGTCCTCCCGCCTCTACAACCGGCTCGTGCGCCGCGACCGCACGGCCGTCGCGGCCGGCTTCGGCCTGCTGCGGCTCGCCGGCGCGCCCTCCATGGGCTGGCTGGACGTGAAGACCTCCGGTGACGTCGAGGTGCCGGTCATCGAGACCGCCATCGACGAGGAGCTGGCCCGGTTCGCCGAGGAGGGCCCCACGCCCGAGGAAATGGAGCGCGCCCAGGCCCAGTTGGAGCGCGAGTGGCTGGACCGGCTCGGCACGGTCGCCGGCCGCGCCGACGAACTGTGCCGGTACGCCGTCCTGTTCGGTGACCCGCAGCTCGCCCTCACCGCCGTCAAGCGCGTCCTGGAGGTGACCCCCGAGGAGGTCCAGGCGGTCGCCCAGGCCCGCCTGCGCCCCGACAACCGCGCGGTTCTGGTCTACGAGCCGAAGTCCCCGGAGAAGGCCCCGGACGCCGACGTCCCCGAGGACCCGGAGCAGGAAGCCACCGTAGAGGCCGGTAACGAGAACGAGGAGACGGCCAAGTGACCCAGCTCGCCACCATGGACTTCCACCCCCAGCCGCAGCCCGGCGAGGCCAAGCCGTGGGCGTTCCCGGCGCCCGAGCGCAGCGCGCTCGACAACGGCCTGACCGTGCTGCGCTGCCACCGCCCCGGCCAGCAGGTCGTCGCCGTCGAGGTGCTGCTCGACGCGCCCCTGGACGCCGAGCCGGCCGGTCTGGACGGCGTCGCCACGATCATGGCGCGGGCCTTCTCCGAGGGCACCGACAAGCACTCCGCCGAGGAGTTCGCCGCCGAGCTGGAGCGCGCGGGCGCCACGCTCGACGCGCACGCCGACCACCCCGGCGTCCGGCTCAGCCTGGAGGTCCCGGCCTCCCGCCTGGCCAAGGGCCTCGGCCTGCTCGCCGACGCGCTGCGCGCGCCCGCGTTCGCCGACAGCGAGGTGGAGCGGCTGGTCCGCAACCGCCTGGACGAGATCCCGCACGAGCTGGCCAACCCCTCCCGCAGGGCCGCGAAGGAGCTCTCCAAGGAGCTGTTCCCGGTGGCCGCGCGCATGTCGCGCCCGCGCCAGGGCACCGAGGAGACGGTCGAGAAGATCGACGCCGCCGCCGTACGCGCCTTCCACGGCCGGCACGTACGCCCGGCCACCGCCACCGCGGTCGTCGTCGGCGACCTCACCGGCGTCGACCTGGACGCGCTGCTCCTCGACACCCTGGGCGCCTGGACGGGCACCCCGGGCGAGCCGCGGCCCGTGCCGCCGGTGACCGCCGACGACACCGGACGCGTGGTCATCGTGGACCGGCCCGGCGCCGTGCAGACGCAGTTGCTCATCGGCCGCGTCGGCCCCGACCGGCACGACCGTGTGTGGCCCGCCCAGGTGCTCGGCACCTACTGCCTCGGCGGCACCCTCACCTCCCGCCTGGACCGCGTCCTGCGCGAGGAGAAGGGCTACACCTACGGTGTGCGCGCGTTCGGCCAGGTCCTCAGGTCCGCGCCGGACGGCACGGGCGCGTCGATGCTCGCCATCAGCGGCTCCGTGGACACCCCCAACACCGGCCCGGCGCTGGAGGACCTGTGGAAGGTGCTGCGCACCCTCGCCGCGGACGGGCTGACCGACGCCGAGCGGGACGTGGCGGTGCAGAACCTCGTCGGGGTGGCGCCGCTGAAGTACGAGACCGCGGCCGCCGTCGCGAGCACGCTGGCCGACCAGGTCGAGCAGTACCTGCCCGACGACTTCCAGGCGACGCTGTATCAGCAGCTGGCCGCGACGGGCACGGTGGAGGCCACGGCGGCCGTCGTGAACGCCTTCCCGGTGGACCGTCTGGTGACCGTCCTCGTCGGTGACGCCGCCCAGATCAAGGCACCGGTGGAGGCGCTGGGGATCGGTGAAGTGACCGTGGTGGCGGCCGAGTAGTCCCCGTAGGGACGGCTGCTGAGTGACGGCACACGCGCGTGGGGCCCTGACGACCGACTCGTCGTCAGGGCCCCTGCTGTTCCACTCCCTTCTCCAGATGCCCGATTTGAGACGGAGGTTGCCTGTCTGCCCTGTGGGATGCGCTACAAAGGCCCGGATCGGTTTGGGGTTCGAAGCAGGCTTCCGTAGCGTCGTCCGGGCTGTTCGTCGGTAGGCAGTGCGCCGCACCCGCGGCACCGGACAGCCATCGCCGAGTCCCCGTACGGCGCGAGCCAGGGGAGCCGGGGACCCACGCAGTCCCTGGGGTGAATCGGGCGCCCGCGCCAGCGCGAGGGAGTCCGTAGGAGACCTTCCTGCTCCGAACCCGTCAGCTAACCCGGTAGGCGAGAGGGAAGGAAAGGACCAGCCACTCCATGGCGTTCATGTGCGCCACCGGGAAGCACCGCAAGCCCGGCCGGGTCAAGCGCACCACCGCTCAGGCGGCAGGCGTCGCGGCCCTCACCACCACCGGTGTCATCGGCACCCTCGCCGCCTCCCCGGCGCTCGCCGCCGAGAACACGGTGGAGCAGACCGGCCTCACGCCCGTCCTCGCCGTGAGCGACGACGTCGCCGAGCACATCGACGCACAGGCCACCGCGCAGCAGCGGGCCGCCGAGCAGAAGGCGGCCGAGGAGGCCGCGGCCAGGAAGGCGAAGGAGGAGCGCGAGGCCAGGGCCCGCGCCGCCCGGGAGGCCGAGCGCGAGCGCCTGAACGCCTTCGTCGCCCCGATAGCCGACTCCTACGTCTCCACCGGCTACCAGGCCAGCAGCTCCCTGTGGTCCTCCGGCCGCCACACGGGCATAGACTTCCACGCCGCCAGTGGCACCCCGGTCCACGCGGTCGGCTCCGGCACGGTCGTCTCCACCGGCTGGGGCGGCGCGTACGGCAACCAGATCGTGATCAGGATGGCCGACGGCATGTACACCCAGTACGGCCATCTGTCGTCCATCGGCGTCTCGGTGGGCCAGCAGGTCACCCCGGGCCGGCAGATCGGCCTGTCCGGCGCGACCGGCAACACCACGGGCCCGCACCTGCACTTCGAGGCCCGTACGACCCCCGACTACGGCTCGGACGTCGACCCCGTCGCCTACCTCCGCAAGCACGGCGTGAACGTCTGACGCCTCGTCGCACTGCATGCGAAGCCCCGGCTCACCGAGCCGGGGCTTTCGCCGTCTTTTCACGGGCGCCACCCGATCCGCTGACCAAAAAATATCCATGGATTCCGGCCCGCCGTCGGAAATTCCGGCTCATTGGAATAGAGTCACGGAACAGGCGTCCATCGTCGACGTTTCACGGGGATTAAGGCGGAGGTCGGTCATGCGTATTCCGGCGCACTCGGTGTGCACGGCCATCCGGGACGACATCGTCGCGGGTGTCTACGAGCGCGGCGGCCGGCTGACCGAGGAAGTCCTGGCCCGCCGCTACGGCGTCTCGCGCGTCCCCGTCCGCGAGGCTCTGCGCACCCTGGAGGCCGAGGGCTTCGTGGTGACCCGCCGGCACGCGGGCGCGTGCGTGGCCGAGCCGACCGAGCAGGAGGCCGCCGACCTGCTGGAGATGCGCCTGCTGCTGGAGCCGCTCGGGGCCGCCCGGGCCGCGCAGCGGCGCACCGAGGCCCATCTGAAGGTGCTGCGTGGCCTCGTCAGGCTGGGCCAGGAGCGGGCCCGCAGCGGCAACAGCGGCGACCTGCGCTCGCTGGGCGGCTGGTTCCACGAGACGCTCGCCCAGGCCTCGGGCAGCCCCTCGCTGACGGCGATGCTCAGCCAGCTGCGGCACAAGATCTCCTGGATGTACGCGGTGGAGGCGCCGTCGAGCCCGGTGGAGTACTGGGCGGAGCACGGCGCCATCGTCGACGCGGTGGCGCGCGGCGACGGCGAGCGCGCGCGGGCGGTCACGGCGCTGCACACCGAGCGCGCGACCGCCGCGCACCGGCTGCGTTTTTCCGGGGGCGCCGAGCGTGTGAGGACTTCGCAACATGCCGTAAACATGTCGGGCCTTCGGCATTAACACGGGCGCCGTATACAAAGAAGAGGTATTCGGTCGCGAAGTATTTCCGCTGCCTCAATTCCGGTGTGCGCGCAATGAGCCCGGAAACACAGAGCCGCGCCGCCCGAAAAGGCGGCGCGGCTCCGCTGTATCAGTGCGCTGGTGTTCAGACCGTCTCGGGCAGTTCCTCGAGGCCCTCGGAGACCAGCTTGGCCAGACGGTCCAGGGCGGCGTCGGCGCCCTCGGCGTCGGAGGCGAGGACGATCTCCTCGCCGCCCTGGGCGCCCAGGCCCAGGACAGCCAGCATGGAGGCCGCGTTGACGGGGTTGCCGTCAGCCTTGGCGATCGTCACCGGGACGCCTGCGGCCGTGGCGGCTCGGACGAAGATGGAGGCGGGACGGGCGTGGAGGCCCTCGGCCCAGCCGACGTTGACGCGGCGCTCAGCCATGTGTTGCTGCCCTTCAGTCTTCAGGGTTGTCTAGACCAGTTTCCCATATCGCGAAGCGTGCCCGGAGCGGACCTTCGTCCGCTCCGCCGTGGCGCCGGAACCGCGGCCTCGGTTCCGGCTTCCGTCCTCCACAGACTGCCCCGCGCCGTTGTCGGACGCGAGCCGTACTCTGGGGCCCATGCAGACCTCGGCGGACCGGCAGGACCGGCACCAATACCCCGCCCACTGGGAGGCGGACGTGGTGCTGCGCGACGGGGGTACCGCGCGCATCAGGCCCATCACCGTTGATGACGCCGACCGCCTGGTCAGCTTCTACGAGCAGGTCTCGGACGAGTCGAAGTACTACCGCTTCTTCGCGCCGTACCCCAGGCTCTCCGCCAAGGACGTCCACCGCTTCACGCACCACGACTTTGTGGACCGGGTGGGACTCGCGGCCACCATCGGCGGCGAGTTCATCGCCACCGTACGCTACGACCGCATCGGCGCGGACGGCATGCCCGCCTCCGCCCCCGCCGACGAGGCCGAGGTCGCCTTCCTGGTGCAGGACGCCCACCAGGGCCGCGGGGTCGCCTCCGCGCTGCTGGAGCACATCGCGGCGGTCGCCCGCGAGCGCGGCATCCGTCGCTTCGCCGCCGAGGTGCTGCCCGCCAACACCAAGATGATCAAGGTATTCACGGACGCCGGCTACACCCAGCAGCGCAGCTTCGAGGACGGCGTCGTCCGCCTGGAGTTCGACCTCGAACCCACCGACCGCTCCCTCGCCGTGCAGCGCGCGCGGGAGCAGCGCGCCGAGGCCCGCTCGGTACGGCGGCTGCTCATGCCCGGCTCGGTCGCGGTCGTCGGCGTCGGCCGCGCCCCCGGCGGCGTCGGCCGCAGCGTCCTCGGCAACATCCGGGACGTCGGCTACGGCGGCCGGCTGCACGCCGTGAACAAGGCCTTCCCCGAGGACCTGGAGAAGGTCGACGGCGTGCCGGCGCACCGGCGCGTGCGGGACATCGGCGGTCCGGTGGACCTCGCCGTGGTCGCCGTACCGGCCGAGCACGTGCCCGCCGTCGTCACCGAGTGCGGGGAACACGGGGTGCAAGGGCTCGTCGTGCTCTCCGCCGGGTACGCCGAGAGCGGGCCCGAGGGGCGCGAGCGGCAGCGGGCCCTCGTCCAGCAGGCACGCGCGTACGGCATGCGGCTCATCGGCCCGAACGCCTTCGGGATCATCAACACCGCGCCGGACGTGCGCCTCAACGCCTCCCTCGCCCCGGAGATGCCCCGGCCCGGCCGCATCGGGATGTTCGCCCAGTCCGGCGCCATCGGCATCGCCCTGCTGTCCCGGCTGCACCGGCGCGGGGGAGGGGTCACCGGGGTCACCGGCGTGTCCACCTTCGTGTCCGCCGGCAACCGCGCGGACGTCTCCGGCAACGACGTCCTCCAGTACTGGTACGACGACCCCGAGACCGACGTCGCCCTCATGTACCTGGAGTCCATCGGCAACCCGCGCAAGTTCACCCGCCTCGCGCGCCGGACGGCGGCGGCCAAGCCGCTGGTCGTGGTGCAGGGCGTCGGTTCCGCGCCGCAGGGGCACACGGTGCGGGCCACCCGGCTGCCGCACGCCACCGTCTCCGCCCTGCTGCGGCAGGCCGGGGTGATCCGGGTCGACACGATCACCGAGCTGGTCGACGCGGGGCTGCTGCTCGCCCGGCAGCCGCTGCCGGCGGGGCCGAGGGTGGCGATCCTGGGGAACTCCGAGTCACTGGGGGTGCTGACGTACGACCGGTGCGTGGCGGAGGGCCTGCGGCCCTCGCGTCCGCTGGACCTGACGACCGGGGCGACGGCGGAGGACTTCCACCGGGCGCTGGGCGCCGCGCTGGCCGACGAGACCTGCGACTCCGTCGTGGTGACGGCGATCCCCGCGATCGGGGAAGCCTCGCCGGGGGAGGCGGAGCTGGCCGAGGCGCTGAGGTCGGCCGCGGCTGCCGTTCCGGGGAAGCCGGTGCTGGTGGTGCATGTGGAGCTCGGGGGGCTCGCGGAGGCGTTGTCGGCCGCGGCGAGCACCGCACCACAGGCCGCTGACACGGCACCCGGCGCGGAGGGCGGTGCCCCCCCGTTCCGCCGCCCTGTGGAACGACCGCCCACCGCGCCGACGGTCCCTCCGGAAGGCACCCACCTCATCCCCGCCTATCCCGCAGCCGAGCGGGCCGTTCGCGCCCTCGCCGAAGCGGTCCGGTACGGGCAGTGGCGGCGGGAGGCCATGGACCCCGGGAAGGTACCGGAGTACGACGACATCGACGAGAAGGGGGCCGCGCGGCTGATCGGTGAGCTGCTCGCGCGCGGGGAAGGGCTCACCATCCCCGACGCGGAGACCTGCGGCCTGCTCGGCACGTACGGCATCCCCGTGCGGCGCGCGCTGCCCGCGCCCACCCCGGACGCCGCCGCCGAGGCCGCCCGAGCCCTCGGCTACCCGGTCGCCCTCAAGGCCACCGCCCCGCATCTGAGGCACCGCGCCGACCTGGGCGGCGTACGCCTCGACCTGGCGGACGAGGAGCAACTGCGCCGGGCGTACGCCGAGTTGACCGAGCTGTTCGGCGAGCCGGAGGGGCTGCGGCCGGTGGTGCAGGGCATGGCACCGCGCGGCGTCGACACCGTCGTACGAGCCGTGATCGACCCGGCGGCCGGGGCCGTGCTGTCGTTCGGGCTCGCCGGGGCCGCCTCCCAGCTGCTCGGGGACATGGCGCACCGGCTGATCCCGGTCACCGACCGGGAGGCGACCTCGCTGGTGCGGTCGATCCGTACGGCACCGCTGCTGTTCGGCTGGCGCGGCTCCACGCCCGTCGACACCCCGGCGCTGGAGGAGCTGCTGCTGCGGGTGTCCCGGCTGGTCGACGATCATCCGGAGGTGGTCGCCGTCACCCTGGAACCGGTCGTCGTCGCCCCGCACGGGGTGAGCGTCCTCGGCGCCACGGTACGGCTCGCGCCGCCACCGGCCCGCGACGACCTGGGCCCGCGCACGATGCCGGCCTACTGATCAGGGGGACCGCATGGACATCGCCGGCCGCCCGCTGCCCGAGGGCAGCTGGTGGGACTGGAAAGTGATCGTCCGGCACGGCGGGCAGCTGCGGCTGGCCGCCGGGTACGACCTCACCTACCACCACGGCCTGGAGATCGTTTTCACCGCCCCGGGCTTCGTCGCGTGTCCCTCCGCCTTCCAGGACCCCGTCTTCCGTGAGCCCACCGCCGACGAGACGGCACGGCTGCGGGGAGCACTGGGCGAAACGCTGCCCGTCGTGGTCGCGTTCGAGGCGGACGGCGGCGGGCCCGAACCCGTCTCCTGCCTGATCGCCGCGGAGGGGCTGGACATCCTGCCGGGGCTCGTCCAGCGGCGCCCACGCGCGCGTGCGCAGGCCGACCCCGGTCTCCGCGACTGGCCCGGACCCCCCTTGCCCACGGATTAGGATGGACGCCATGGCCAAGACCAGTACGACGACCCAGGGGCTGCGCTCGGCGATCGAGCGCAGCGGCTACTACCCGGCCCTCGTGGCCGAGGCGGTGGAGGCCGCTGTGGGCGGCGAGCCCATCCGGTCGTACCTGGTCCACCAGGAGACCACCTTCGATCAGAACGAGGTGCGGCGGCATGTGACCGTGCTCGTTCTCACCGGCAACCGCTTCATCGTCAGCCACACCGACGAGCAGGCCGCCGACAGCACCTCCCCGACGCCGTACGCCACCACCTCCACCGAGTCCGTGAAGCTGGGCCGGATCTCGTCGGTCGTGGTCAGCCGGGTGGTCGCGAATCCCGAGCAGTACGCGCCGGGCACCCTGCCCCGCGAGGTCGTGCTGACCATCGGCTGGGGCGCGGTCAGCCGCATCGACCTGGAGCCCGCAGCCTGCGGCGACCCCAACTGCGACGCCGACCACGGCTACACCGGCAACTCCACGGCGGACGACCTCAGCCTGCGCGTCAGCGAGGCCGGGGACGGCCCGGAGACGGTGCGCCAGGCGCTCGCCTTCGCACAGGCCATCTCGGAGGCGACCGCGGACATCGCCCGCTGATGTCCGCGCTCTCCGCCTGGGACCACCCGGAACCCCTCGCCCTGGACACCGCGCCGCTGCCCGAGTACGGCACCGGCTCCCTCGCCGACCTGCTGCCCACCCTGGCCGCCCGCATGGGCGTCCCCGGCATGACCGCCACGATCCGGGAACTGACCGCGGCCGACCGGGTCTGCGTCCTCCTGATCGACGGGCTCGGCTGGGAGCAGCTGCTGGCCCACCGGGACGAGGCCCCCTTCCTGACCTCGCTGCTCGGCACCTCGCGCGGCGGCACGGGGCGCCCGCTCACCGCCGGCTACCCGGCGACCACCGCGGTGTCCCTCGCCTCCGTCGGCACCGGCCTGCCGCCCGGCGTCCACGGCCTGCCCGGCTACACCGTGCGCAACCCGGCCACCGGCGAGCTGATGAACCAGCTCCGCTGGCAGCCGTACACCGATCCGCGCGCCTGGCAGCCGTACCCCACCGTCTTCCAGCTGGCGCAGGACGCAGGGGTGCACGCGGCCCAGGTGACCTCGCCCGTCTTCGAGCACACCCCGCTCACCAAGATCGCGCTCAGCGGCGGCAGCTTCCACGGCCGGCTGAGCGGCGAGGAGCGCATGGACCTCGCGGCCGAGCAGCTGGCGGCCGGGGACCGCTCGCTGGTCTACACGTACTACTCCGAGCTGGACGGCGCCGGACACCGCTACGGCGTCGCCTCCGACACCTGGCGCGGCCAGCTGATGTACGTCGACCGCCTCGCCCAGCGCCTCGCCGAGCAACTGCCGCCGCGCAGCGCCCTCTACGTCACCGCCGACCACGGCATGGTCGACGTCCCCTTCGACGACGAGCACCGCATCGACTTCGACACGGACTGGGAGCTGCGCGCCGGGGTCGCCCTGCTGGGCGGCGAGGGCCGGGCGCGGCACGTGTACGCGGTGCCGGGCGCCGAGAACGACGTACTGACCGTCTGGCGCGAGGTGCTCGGCGAGCAGTTCTGGGTGGCCTCGCGGGACGAGGCGATCGCGGCGGGCTGGTTCGGGCGGCCCGGCGAGTGCGCCGAGCGGGTGTACCCACGGCTCGGTGACGTGGTCGCGGCCGCGCACGACGACGTCCTGATCATCGCGTCCGAGCGGGAGCCGAAGGAGTCGTCGCTGGTCGGCAACCACGGTTCCATGACGCCCGCCGAGCAGCTGGTTCCCCTGCTCGAAGTACGCTCCTGACGCTCGCCTCCCTGTGACTACTCGTGTGACTACTCGCCGAAAGGTGCTCAACTCCTCATGCCCGAGCTGGTGTTCTTCTCCGGAACGATGGACTGCGGGAAGTCGACGCTGGCTCTGCAGATCGAGCACAACCGCTCCGCGCGCGGGCTCGTCGGCATGATCTTCACCCGCAACGACCGCGCGGGCGAGGGCAAGCTGTCCTCCCGGCTCGGCCTGGTCACCGACGCGGTCGAGGTCGCCGCCGACCAGGACCTGTACGCCTCTCTCGTGGAGCACCTCTCGCAGGGCCGCCGGGCCGACTACGTGATCGCGGACGAGGCGCAGTTCCTCGCTCCCGAGCAGATCGACCAGCTCGCGCGCGTGGTGGACGATCTCGGCCTCGACGTGTACGCCTTCGGGATCACCACCGACTTCCGCTCCAAGCTCTTCCCCGGCTCGCAGCGGCTGGTGGAGCTGGCCGACCGCATCGAGGTCCTCCAGGTGGAGGCGCTGTGCTGGTGCGGCGCCCGCGCCACGCACAACGCCCGCACGATAGGCGGTGAGATGGTGGTCGAGGGCGCCCAGGTGGTCGTCGGCGACGTCAACCAGGCGGCCGGCGAAGTGGGCTACGAGGTGCTGTGCCGCCGCCACCACCGCCGTCGGATGACCGCCGCGACGGCACGGGCGGCGGCCCTCTCCCCGGACGTCCTGCCCGTCTCCTCCGGCTGAGCCCGACCAGGGCGGCCGGCCGGTCCCGCCCCGAGGGCTCAGTGCGGGTTCTGGATCACCGAGAACTCCGCGCCCTCCGGGTCCGCCACGGTCGCCACCCGGCCGTGCGGGCTGTCGTGCGGCTGTCTGATCACGCGGCCGCCGAGGTCCGCCACGTGCCGCACCGTCGCGTCGGCGTCGGCGACCTCGAAGTACGTCTGCCAGTGCGGTCCGCGATCGCGGGGAAGGGCGTGCCCGACCCCGTGCAGCCCGGCCACCGGGCGGCCGGCGAGATGGAGGGTCACGTAGTCGAAGTCCGCGGAGATCATCGGCTCCCGCTCGTAACCGAACACGGTCGCGTAGAACTTGGAGACGCTCTCGGTCTCGAAGGTCACCAGCTCGTTCCACGCGGGCGTGCCGGGCACTCCGGTGATCGTGGTGCCGAGGTGCGTGGCGCCCTGCCAGATGCCGAACACGGCCCCGGAGGGGTCCGCCGCGATGGCCAGCCGCCCGGCCTCGGCGGCGTCCAGCGGTCCGACGGCCACGGTGCCGCCGCACTCCCGTACGGTGTCGGCCGTCTGGTCCACGTCGTCCGCGGCGAGGTACGGCGTCCAGGCGATCGGCAGCCGGCGGTCCGGCGGCAGCTGGCCCATGCCGGCCACCTCGTGCCCGTCCAGCAGCGCCCGCACATACGGGCCGAGCTGCTGCGGGCCAGGCTGGAACTCCCAGCCGAACAGCTCACCGTAGAACTCCTCGGTGGCGTCCAGCCCGTGCGCCATCAGGCTCACCCAGCAGGGCGTGCCGGGCGCGCGCCGCGCGTGCGGGCCGGCCGGCTCCCGTGCCTCGGTCATCGATCACTCTCTCCCCGGCCCCTCGCGGTGGCCGTGTCGCTTCCGCTCCCCGGAAGGGCTGTCCATGCCGGCGGCGGGTACGCCCGTGCCGCTGCCCGCATCCTCCACGCCGCGACGGGACTTACCGCGCCGACGCTCGGCTGTACCTACGGGAGGATGCCCGGTCTGCCGTCTTCCGCCGCTTCCTGACGATGGCCGGCGGGCGTCCGCCGGTTGTACAACACGTGCTCGATCCCGTACGCCCGGTGATCGAGCCTGTCCGGCCGAGCAGAGTAGTCGGACCTGGACGCCGCGGCCACCCCTGGCGTATGCATGGCGCCATGACAGCCATCATCACTACAACCCAACTCGCAGCCGACCTGACCGGCGACCGCCCGCCGGTGCTGCTGGACGTGCGCTGGCAGCTGAGCGTGGCGAAGGCGGCGGGTGCGCCGGCCTTCGACGGGCGGGCCGAGTACGCGGCCGGGCACATCCCCGGTGCGGTCTTCGTCGACCTGGACCGGGAACTGGCCGGAGAGCCCGGCCGGAACGGCCGGCATCCGCTGCCGGACCTCGCGGAGTTCGGCGCCGCGATGCGCCGTGCGGGCGTGTCGGCCGGCCGTCCGGTCGTCGTGTACGACGGCGGCCAGGGCTGGGCGGCGGCGCGCGCCTGGTGGCTGCTGCGCTGGACGGGTCACCCGGACGTGCGGGTCCTCGACGGCGGATTGCCCTCCTGGGAGGGCGACCTGTCGAACGAGGTGCCGGATGTGGCCGAGGGAGACTTCCGGCCGGTTCCTGCCGCGTCGGGTCTGCTGGACGCGGACGGGGCCGCGGCCCTTGCCCGCACGGGTGTGCTGCTGGACGCGCGGGCGGGGGAGCGGTACCGCGGTGAGGTGGAGCCGATCGACCGGGTCGGCGGCCACATCCCGGGCGCGGTGTCGGCACCGACGACGGAGAACGTGGGCCCCGACGGCCGTTTCCTGCCCCCGGCCGAGCTGCGGGACCGCTTCAAGGCCCTGGGCGTCTCCACGGACACCGAGGTCGGCGTGTACTGCGGCTCGGGCGTCTCCGGCGCCCACGAGGTCCTCGCGCTCGCGGTGGCCGGCATTCCGGCGGCGCTGTACGCCGGTTCCTGGTCCGAATGGTCCTCGGACCCGTCCCGTCCGGTGGCGGTGGGCGCGGATCCGCAGTAGCGCCAGCCGGGGAGCGGGGCACACACGCGTGCGGCCGGAAAGCCGGGCACGCACGCGTGCAGCCGGAAGGTGGGGGCACGCACGCGTACCCCCACTTTTCCGTTTCCGTACGGCCGGTTACTCCTGCTTCTTGCGGCGCGTGCCGAACACGATCTCGTCCCAGCTCGGCACGGCGGCACGGCGGCCTGGGCGGACGCCGTCGGCCTCCGCCTGGCGGTCGGTGGCGCCGATGAGCCGGTCGCGGTGGCTGCCGACGGAGCGGGGCATGAGGACGTCCGCGTAGGCCGAACCGGCCGAGGCGGCGGGGGCCGGCGGCTCCTCGGCGGCCGGTTCGTCGGCGGGCTCCTCCGGTGTCTCCGCCGGGCGCTCCGGGACCACCAGGTCACCCCGGAAGCTCGGCACCGCCTCCAGCAGGCTGGTCAGCGAGTCGCGTTCGCCCGTGCTCTCCTCGGCGGGCTCGGACGGCTGCGCGGGCAGGCTCGGCCGCTCCCGCTCGCTCCGCTCCAGCGCGCGGTCCATCGAACGCTCGCGTGGCAGGCGGGCGATGCGCGGCACGAACGGGAAGCTCGGCTCGGGCACGGCGAGGTCGTCGGACTCGCCGATCAGCGAGCGTGCCTCGTCGTCCACGGCCTGCACGAGCCGCCGGGGCGGGTCGTACGTCCAGCTCGCCGAGTGCGGTTCGCCCGCGACGCGGTAGACGAGGAGCACCTCCCAGGTGCCGTCGTCGCGGCGCCAGGAGTCCCACTGCACGGTGTCCTTCTCGGCGCCGCGCAGCAGCAGCCGCTCCTGCACCGCCTCGCCGAGCAGCGGCCCGGAGTTCTCGCCGGGGCGGCGGACCGGGGTCTTGCGGGCGCGCTCGGCCATGAAGGCACGCTCGGCCAGCACGGGACCCTCGAAGCGGCGGACCCGGTCGACGGGGATGCCGGCGAGCTGCGCGACCTCCTCCGCGGTGGCACCCGCGCGTATACGCGCCTGGATGTCACGCGGGCGCAGATGGCTCTCGACCTCGATCTCGATCTGGCCGAGGCGCGGCCGGTCGCCGCGCACGGCGGCGCGCAACCGTTCGTCGATCGGAAGGGTGTACTCCGTTGCGTCGGCAGCCTTGAGCACCAGCCGTGTGCCGTCATTCGAGACGGCCACGACACGCAGTTCGGGCATGGGGACCTCCCGGGTGGTGCCTGCCGACGTCACGTGCGTCGCTGCTTCCGCTAGTCGAGTGTGGCCTGCCCGGGTGCAGCCTGCCACAACCTTGCCGAGTTGCCCGGCGTGTCGGGCACGGGCCCTGGGTCGCCGTTATGGCACGGTTACCTATTCGCAACGCTAAGTGACCAAAACTGTCACCCTGTGCAACTAGCCCCCTCCCGGCGGTCCTTCAAGGCCGCGGACACCCTGGTGGGGGACCGGACCCAGGGCTCGCAACAGTACTCCATTTGGACCATGTGCGTGGATGGGCGCGCCGCCCAACTTCTGGCAAGGCTCGCGACTTGGCCGCCGGCAAGCGGTTTTGCCGATCACGAACGTGGCGAACTTCACGCAATCGCCAGAAACGGAACTAATGGTTTCTGGCGCGCGTCCCTCTTTCGTGCAGCCGGTGGACCGATGTCGATCAAGTACGGGAAAGGCGGGCAAGTTCCGGGTATGCGTGAAACGCCCGATGCGGGTCGCAAACGGATCGACCTGAGCGTCCCCCAGGTCGCGGGCGGTGCCCTCGCGGCCGTCGTGGCGGCCAAACTGGCGTCGTACTTCGGGGTGTACGGCACCATCCTCGGCGCGGGTGTCGTGAGTGCCGTCGCCACCTGCGGGGGCTCGCTGTTCCAGCACTTCTTCAAGCGGACCGGGGAGCAGTTGAGGGAGGCGACGGTCACGGCCCGTCCCAGGGGGCAAGTGCCACCGGCTCCGGGCGAGTTCACCGAGGGCACCGTCTACCGCGCGGGAGTGAGGAGCCGACGGCGGCCGGTGATCGCGGCCGCCGTCGTGTTCGGGGTGACCATGGCCGGTGTCACGACGTACGAACTGGTGTCCGGCAATGCCTTCAGCGGCGGCAGGGGCACGACGGTCAGCGACGCCGTCACCGGCCGGAGCTCGCACTCCTCGACGTCCGATGCGCCCGCCGGGTCCGGGGACGCACCGCCGCCTTCGCGCATCCCGTCCCGCGCACACACACCCGATGCCGGCGGCGGTACGGCCCACAGCGCGACGCCGACGCCCGGCGACTCCCCGGGCGGGCAGGCCGGCGGCCCGAGCCCGTCCCCGACCCCCACGCCCAGCGGATCCGCCCAGACGCCTACGACCCCAGAACCCTCCGCAAGTAGTCGTTCTGGAACAGCCGTTCCGGGTCAAGGCGGTCCCTCAGCGCGGTGAACTCGCCGAAGCGCGGGTAGACGCGCGCGAAGTACTCGGCGTCCCGGGTGTGCACCTTGCCCCAGTGCGGCCGGCCCTCGTGGGCCGTGAAGATCCGCTCGGCGGCGGTGAAGTAGGCCTGGTACGGCGTGCCCCGGAACATGTGAACGGCGACGTAGGCGCTGTCCCGCCCCGAGGCGGTGGAGAGGGTGATGTCATCGGCCGGGGCGGTGCGCACCTCGACGGGGAAGCTGACGCGCAGCCCCGAGCGTTCGACCATGGACTTCAGCTCGCGCAGCGTCTCCGCCAGGGCCGCGCGGGGGACGGCGTACTCCATCTCCACGAAGCGCACCCGGCGCGGCGAGGTGAAGACCTTGTAAGGGATGTCCGTGTACGTCCGCGCGGACAGCGCCTTGCTGGAGATCCGCGCGATGGCCGGAACGGCGGCGGGGGCGGCGCGGCCGACCCACTGGGCCACCTGGAAGACGCCGTTGGACAGGAACTCGTCCTCGAACCAGCCGGCCAGCTGCCCCACGGGCTGTTCGGGACCGGCGCTGCGGTTGTTCCGCTTGGTGTTGGTGTTGCCGGTGTGCGGGAACCAGTAGAACTCGAAGTGCTCGTTCTCCGCCCAGAGTTGGTCGAACTCGGCGAGGACCCGGTCGAGGGGCATCGGCTCCTCGCGCGCGGTGAGCAGGAACAGAGGTTCCACGGCGAAGGTGATCGCGGTGACGATGCCGAGGGCACCGAGGCCTATTCGGGCGGCCGCGAAGACCTTCGGATTCTCCTTCTCGGAGCAGGTCAGCACCGAGCCGTCGGCCGTGACGAGTTCGAGCCCGGTGATCTGGGCGGCGATCGAGGCCGACTCACGGCCCGTGCCGTGTGTGCCGGTGCTGGTGGCCCCGGAGACCGTCTGCTCCATGATGTCGCCCATGTTGGTGAGCGACAGTCCCTCGCGCGCCAGAGCCGCATTGAGTCTCTTGAGCGGGGTGCCGGCCTCCACGGTGACCGTCATGGCTTCACGGTCAATCTTGCGGATTCCGGTCAACAGTTGAGGGCGGATCAACACACCGTCGGTGGCCGCGATGGACGTGAAGGAGTGCCCGGTCCCGACCGCCTTCACCTTCAGACCGTCCTCGGCGGCCCGGCGTACCGCGGCGGCCAGCTCCTCCACCGACGCCGGCGCGACCTGCCGGGCGGGCCGGGCGGAGACGTTCCCGCCCCAGTTACGCCAGGTGCCGTTCTTCCCGCTCGCTGTGCTGCTCAACGGTGCCTCCCCGACCCGCGGCCGGCCTGCGCAGCCGGCGGTACCCGAGGAAACCGACCGCGACCGCGACGGCCCCGGACACGGCCGGAACCCCGTACCCGGCCCGTGCCCCGGCGGCGTCGATCACCGAGCCGGCCACGGAGGAGCCGAGCGCGACACCGACCGCGAGGCCGGTGCTCACCCAGGTCATGCCCTCGGTGAGCCGCGCGCGAGGTACGTGCTCTTCGATGAGGGACATCGTCGTGATCATCGTCGGTGCGATGGACAGCCCCGCAACGAACAGCGCCACGGCCAGAAGCGGCAGGTTTCCGACCAGTAGGAGGGGGATCATACTCACGGCCATCGCCGCCACGCCCAGCAGCCAGCGGCGTTCCGGCGCCCCGGTGAACCGCAGCAGCCCGAAGACCGCCCCGGCCACGCAGGATCCGGCCGCGTACAGCGCCAGGACCACGCTGGCGGCGCCCTTGTGGCCGCGCTCGTCGGCGAAGGCGACGGTGACCACGTCCACCGAGCCGAAGATCGCACCGGTCGCCATGAAGGTCGCCACCAGCACCTGGAGCCCGCCCGAGCGCAGGGCCGTACCGCCGCCGTGCTGCTCGCGCGGGTGCGGTTCGGGTTCGGTGGCGCGCTGGGCGGTGAGCCAGAAGACGCCGGCGGCCAGGAAGCAGGCGGCGAGCAGCGGGCCGGCCTCCGGGAACCAGGCCGTGGACAGGCCGATCGAGATGATCGGGCCGAAGATGAAGCAGATCTCGTCGACGACCGACTCGAACGAGTACGCGGTGTGCAGCTTGCCGGTGCCCCGGTACAGCGCCGCCCAGCGGGCCCGGATCATCGCGCCCAGGCTCGGCACGGAGCCGATCCCGGCGGCGCAGACGAACAGCACCCACTCCGGCCACTTGGCGTACGCCGCGAGCAGCAGCCCGGCCGCCGCCGTGAGGGCCACCAGGGTCGCGGGGCGCAGCACCCGGCGCTGCCCGTGCTGGTCGACGAGCCGGGAGATCTGCGGCCCGATCACCGCGGCGGACAGCGCGATGGTGGCCGACAGCGCGCCTGCGAGCCGGTACCGCCCGGTCAACTGGGAGACCATCGTGACCACGCCGATGCCCATCATCGACAGCGGCATCCGGCCGAGGAATCCCGCGGCGGAGAACGCCTTGGTGCCGGGTTCGGTGAACAGGGCTCTGTAGGGGCTGGGCACGGGGTCTCCGAAGCGGCTCGGTAAGGCGCGAATGCGGCTGATACAGGTTACGAGTTAGGCGACCCTAAGCGCACCTTGTTGGCCGGCAGGAAAAACCGGCATAAACCGACTGGAACCCGACTCGTCACCCTGCTGTTTCCTGGCTGTCAGCACCGAGTGGCAGGATCGAGACATGCCAGACGCGCTCGATGCCACCCCGTACGACGCCCTGCTCCTGCTCTCCTTCGGCGGTCCCGAAGGCCCGGACGACGTGGTCCCGTTCCTGGAGAACGTCACGCGCGGACGCGGCATCCCGAAGGAACGCCTGAAGGAAGTCGGGCAGCACTACTTCCTGTTCGGCGGGGTCAGCCCCATCAACGACCAGAACCGCGCCCTGCTGGACGCCCTGCGCAAGGACTTCGCCGAGCACGGCCTGGACCTGCCCGTCTACTGGGGCAACCGCAACTGGGCGCCGTATCTGACGGACACCCTGCGCGAGATGGCCGCCGACGGCCGCCGCCGCATCCTGGTGCTGGCCACCAGCGCCTACGCCTCCTACTCGGGCTGCCGCCAGTACCGCGAGAACCTCGCGGACGCGCTGGCCACGCTGGAGGCGGAGGGCCTGGAGCTGCCGAAGATCGACAAGCTCCGGCACTACTTCAACCATCCGGGCTTCGTCGAGCCCATGATCGACGGTGTGCTGCGCTCCCTCGAAGACCTCCCCGAGGACGTTCGCGCCGACGCCCACATCGCCTTCACGACGCACTCCATCCCGACCTCCGCCGCCGACACCTCCGGCCCCGTCGAGGTCCACGGGGAGGGCGGCGCCTACGTCGAGCAGCACCTGGACGTGGCCCAGCTGATCGCCGACGCCGTCCGCGAGCGCACCGGCGTCGACCACCCCTGGCGGCTCGTCTACCAGTCACGTTCGGGCGCCCCGCACATCCCGTGGCTGGAGCCGGACATCTGCGACCACCTCGAGGAGCAGCACGCGGCGGGCGTCCCGGCCGTGGTCATGGCGCCCATCGGGTTCGTCTCCGACCACATGGAGGTCCTGTACGACCTCGACACCGAGGCCAAGGCCAAGGCCGAGGAGCTGGGCCTGCCGGTGCGCCGCTCGGCCACCGTGGGCGCCGACCCCCGGTTCGCCGCCGCCGTCCGGGACCTGATCATGGAGCGCGCCGCCGTGGCGCGCGGTCAGGAGGTCACCCCGTGCGCCCTGGGCACGCTGGGCGCGAGCCACAACCTCTGCCCGGTCGGCTGCTGCCCGGCCCGTGCGCCCCACCCGGCCGCCGCCGGCGCCGACAGCCCCTACGCGTGAGGAGACCCGTGACCGACCCCCTGCACCGGGAACTGCTGGAACTGGCCCAGGAGGCCGCCCGCCGCGCCGGTGAGCTGCTGCGGGACGGCCGCCCGGCCGACCTGGCCGTGGCGAGGACCAAGTCCAGTCCGATCGACGTCGTCACCGAGATGGACATCGCGGCGGAGAAGCTGATCACCGATCTGATCTCCGGCCGGCGGCCCGACGACGGCTTCCTCGGCGAGGAGGGCGCCTCCGTGGCCGGCACCAGTGGTGTGCGCTGGGTGATCGACCCGCTCGACGGCACGGTGAACTACCTGTACGGGCTGCCGACCTGGGCGGTGTCCATCGCGGCCGAGCGGGACGGGGAGACGGTCGTCGGGGTGGTCGCCGCCCCGATGCGCGGCGAGACGTACCACGCGGTACGAGGCGGCGGCGCATGGGCCACCGGCGCATGGGAGGGCGACCGGGCGCTCGCCTGCCGTCCCGCGCCCCCTCTCGACCAGGCGCTGGTCTCCACCGGCTTCAACTACGTCGCCGAGGTCCGCGCCCACCAGGCCCAGGTGGCCGGCCGGCTGATCCCGCTGCTGCGGGACATCCGCCGCAGCGGCTCGGCGGCGGTGGACCTGTGCGATGTGGCCTGCGGCCGGCTCGACGGGTACTACGAGCGGGGCCTGAACGCGTGGGACTTCGCGGCAGGTGACCTGATCGCCCGGGAGGCGGGCGCGCTGGTCGGTGGACGGCCCGGGGAGCGGCCGTCACGCGATCTGACCGTCGCCGCCTCCCCGGGGGTGTTCGAGCCGCTGCAGGGGCTGCTGGAGGAGTTCGGGGCGTGGCACGACTGAGCGCGACCGTCCCCGGCCGCTGAACGCAAAGGGACCCCGGCGCTGGATTCGCCGGGGTCCCCTCTTGCGCTTTCGGGCCGATCAGACGCGTGACGCGCCGACCTCCACACCGTGTTCGGCGGCGAGGCGTCGCAGGTCGTCGAGCTCTGCCTGCTCCACTTCGACGAGGAAGTCGTCACCCTCGTCACGAGCCCGCGACAGGTCGGACTCGGTCGCCCTTATGCGCTGCAGAAGTCCTGCGGTGAAAGCGTCCATGCTGCGCCCCCTCGTCCTGGGTCGTGGGTCGGTGGCACGGGGGTGTGCCTGTTGGGAAAAGGACGATCACGTCTCTCACGGGTGCCCAGCGCTGCCCTGCCGGGCGGCGACGGTGCCGGACACCCGCGCCCACTCTGCGGAAGCGGATCGCGGAGTACCGCATGGTGCTGCGGCACATGCAGAGCGTGATCGCGGGGTGTAAAGCCGTCCTCCCCCCGCTCCCTCACCCGGAAACCTCAACCGGAGGAGAAAATCTCGTATTCCTGCCCCGGGGCACCGATCTGTGCGGTCCACAACCCGCCTTACAGCCGACTTACGGCCGAAAAGGGCAGGATGGAGGTCACACCCCACGAACACCCCTGCCCGCACGCGCCGACGGCGCGCTACGCGGGTGGACATGAGGAAGGACAAGCGACGTGCGCGTACTCGTCGTCGAGGACGAGCAGCTGCTCGCCGATGCGGTGGCCACCGGACTGCGCCGGGAGGCCATGGCCGTCGACGTCGTGTACGACGGTGCGGCCGCCCTGGAGCGCATCGGCGTCAACGACTACGACGTGGTCGTCCTCGACCGCGACCTCCCGCTGGTGCACGGCGACGACGTCTGCCGCAAGATCGTCGAGCTGGGCATGCCCACCCGCGTGCTCATGCTCACGGCGTCCGGCGACGTCAGCGACCGTGTCGAGGGCCTGGAGATCGGCGCCGACGACTATCTGCCCAAGCCCTTCGCGTTCAGCGAACTGATCGCGCGCGTGCGCGCCCTCGGCCGCCGTACGAGTGTTCCCCTGCCGCCGGTCCTGGAGCGCGCCGGCATCAAGCTGGACCCGAACCGCCGCGAGGTGTTCCGCGAGGGCAAGGAGATCCAGCTCGCGCCCAAGGAGTTCGCGGTGCTGGAGGTGCTCATGCGCAGCGAGGGCGCCGTGGTCTCGGCCGAGCAGCTGCTGGAGAAGGCCTGGGACGAGAACACCGACCCGTTCACCAACGTCGTACGGGTGACCGTGATGACCCTGCGGCGCAAGCTGGGCGAGCCGCCGGTGATCGTCACCGTCCCCGGCTCCGGCTACCGGATCTGATCGGCCATGGCCGCCACCCCCGCGCCGCCCCAGGCGCCACCGAAACCCACCTGGGACCCCAGAAGGCCGCAGGCCCCCTTCCCGTGGCTGCGCCCGACCATCCGCATACGGCTCACGCTGCTGTACGGCGGCATGTTCCTGATCGCCGGCATCCTGCTGCTGTCGATCATCTACCTGCTGGCCGCGCAGGCGATCAGCACCGGCAACCAGCCGCTGTTCAAGATCGTCAGTGGTACGTCGATCCGGGTCTCCAGCGACAACTGCCCCGCGATCAACACCACCAGCCTGCCGCTGTCGGAGTTCAACGACGCGATCGCCCAGTGCGTGGACCACCAGCGCCAGGCGGCCCTGGACGACCTGCTCAGCCGTTCGCTCCTGGCCCTGCTGGGCCTCGCCGTGATCGCGTTCGCGTTCGGTTACGCGATGGCCGGCCGGGTGCTGTCCCCGCTCGGCCGGATCACCCGTACCGCCCGCCAGGTGGCCGGTTCCGACCTGTCCCGCCGGATCGAGCTGGACGGCCCGGACGACGAGCTGAAGGAGCTGGCGGACACCTTCGACGACATGCTGGAGCGGCTGCAGCGGGCCTTCACCGCCCAGCAGCGCTTCGTCGGCAATGCCTCCCACGAGCTGCGCACCCCGCTCGCGATCAACAGAACGCTCCTCGAGGTGCATCTGTCGGACCCGAACGCACCCATGGAGCTGCAGCAGCTCGGAAAGACCCTGCTGGCCACCAACGAGCGCAGCGAGCAACTGGTCGAGGGCCTGCTGCTGCTCGCCCGCAGCGACAACCAGATCGTCGAGCGGGGGCCCGTCGACCTGGCCGAGGTCGCCACCCAGGCCATCGACCAGGTGCACGCCGAGGCCGAGGCCAAGGGCGTGAAGATCCGCGGCGAGCGCAAGCCGGCGGTGGTGCAGGGCAACGGCGTGCTGCTGGAGCGGATCGCGCTGAACCTGGTGCAGAACGCAGTCCGGTACAACGTGGCCGAGGATGGCTGGGTCGAGGTGAACACCGAGGTCCAGCACGGGCAGGCGGTGCTGATCGTCACGAACACCGGGCCGGTGGTGCCGGCGTACGAGATCGACAACCTCTTCGAGCCCTTCAGGCGGCTCCGTACGGAGCGCACGGGCAGCGACAAGGGGGTGGGCCTCGGCCTGTCCATCGTCCGGTCCGTGGCCCGCGCGCACGGCGGCCACATCGTGGCGCAGCCCCGCGAGGGCGGCGGCCTGGTGATGCGGGTCACGCTTCCGCTGTGATCCGTGACCGAGCGTGACCGGGCCGTCCGACCGGGTGGCGCGGGCTCGGGCCGACACACGCGGGAGATGTTCGCTTGACGCGGAATTTTCCAGCCGCCGAATGGGCTTGCTGTTGTGTGATCGATCACATGGGCGGATTTTCAGCCATGTACGCTCCGTGATCATGAAACATGGCGGAAAGCCGGGAAAGTCCTGGTTTTCAGGGCACTTGATCACGGGAAGTACACGGTGAGGCGCCTTTGAGGTGCGGCATTGGAACCGTGTACGGTCCTCACCGCCATCCAAGCCGATCACTCTTGAGGGGTCGGGTTGGGTGTCGATTGAGTAACAGACCTTGATGTGAGGCAAAATCTCCGCCTCAGGTCGGGCACAAGTCCGGCCTCTCACGCGTTACGTGCGCTGGAGACACCGCAGACACCCAGAGGGGGAGAGCGATATGGCAACCGATTACGACACTCCACGCAAGACCGACGACGACGTCGACTCGGACAGCCTTGAAGAGCTGAAGGCCCGGCGGAACGACAAGTCCACCTCGTCGGTGGACGTCGACGAGTTCGAGGCCGCCGAGGGTCTCGAGCTGCCCGGCGCCGACCTCTCGAACGAGGAGCTGGCCGTCCGGGTGCTGCCGAAGCAGCAGGACGAGTTCACCTGCATGAGCTGCTTCCTGGTGCACCACCGCAGCCAGCTGGCCAGGGAGAAGAACGGTCAGCCGATCTGCCGCGACTGCGACTGAGGTCGGGTCGGCCGTGTCTGGCTCGACCCCTCCCCGGAAGCGCCGCTTCCCCCTGGGGCAAGCGGACGAAGGGCCGTCCGACGGCCCGCACGGCGCGCGTGACGACGAGCGGGGCGCACCCGGAGTGGTGGCCCCGCTCGAACCGGCGACCGACCGGGCAGACCACCCGGCGCCGGTACGGCAGCCCGCGCCCGTCGCCCGGCGGCGGGCCGCGGTGATCAGCGAGAGAGCCCGGGACATGGCCCGGGAAGGGGTCCGCAGGGGCGGCAGCCGTGCTCGCGCGGGCCTGGGCTACCTCGTGGACCGGATCATCGAGATCGCTCCGCGGGTCCCCGTGCGCGACCTCGCGACCCTGCGCCGGCAGTTCCCGGGCGTCGGGCCCGAAGAGCTCGCCGACAAGCTGGTGGCGGGCGCGGCGGCCGGCACCTCGACGGTCGGAGCGGGGATCGGAGCGGCGGCGATGCTGCCGGTGCCGCCCGCGATGCCGACCGAACTGGCCGCGGAGATCACCGGAGTCGCCGCGATCGAGCTGAAGCTCATCGCCGAGCTGCACGAGGTCTACGGCGTACGGCCGCCCGGGAACCTCAAGACCCGCAGTACCGCGTATCTGTCCTCCTGGTCGGGGGAGCGCGGGATCGACGTGATGAAGCCGTCGACGTACGACACCGCCCTCGGCGGCCGCATGAAGCGCGAACTGCGCCAGCAGATCATGAAGCGGATGGTCCGGGACCTGCCCAACCTGATGCCGTTCATGGTCGGCGCGGCGGTGGGCGCCGTCATGAACCGCCGGGACACCAAGAGGCTCGCCGCCCATGTCCGGGCCGACCTGCGCAAGATCCAGGTGCCGTGGGACGAACTGCCCGAGCTTCCGCCGCTGGAGGAGCCGGCCGAGCCCTTGAAGCTGCGCGACCTACCCGAAGAGCTCTAGACATCCGCCAAGAGCGTCCTGGCGCCCACCAGGGCCTTCAGGCGTTCGCCTTGCGCGCGGCCTCGATCGCCGCCGCCAGCCGCTCCGGCTCCCGCGTCGACAGGTACAGGTACGGCGTGGGGTCCTCCGGGTCGGTGACCTCCACCCGCAGCGCCGTCGGGATGTAGGCGCGCAGCAGCAGAAAGGCGCGGGTGTCGGCCTTGTACGTCCGCCAGGCGCGGGCCTCCTCCGCGTCCAGCACCTCGGACTCGCCCAGCGCCGACACCGGGATCTTCGCCTCGCCCGCGACCAGCGAGTCGCCCACCACCCGGATGCGCTGGGAGCCGTACGCGCTCGCGACCACCGCCGCCGCGGCGGTACCGCCGACCAGGCCGCCGAGCAGCGGCAGGGTGCCGAAGGGAAGCAGGATCAGGGCGAAGGAGACGCCCACGAGAAAGCTGATCAGCCACCACGAGCGGGGGGTGGTGAGACGTTCTTCGTAGGGGGTGGCGGAGAGCTGCATGGAGCCAAGCTTGGCACGGGATCCGAAGTTGGCCACGGTCAGGGGCAGTCAGCGCGAAGCGCGGTCAGGCAGGGCGGTGGTGGGTGACGGACGGGCGGGTAAGGTCTGCGCCTGTGAGTGGTAGTTCCGTAAGCCTTCAGCCTCCCGCCGACGCGGTGAAACCGGTACGGCACCCCGACGCGCCCGCGCCCGGAGAACTCCTCGGCGCCCATTACGAACACTGTTTCGGGTGTGGCCCCGGGCAGCCGCACGGACTGCACCTGGAGGCCCGGGCCGGCGAGGGTGTCTCGCTGACCGCCGAGTTCACCGTCCAGTCCGCCCACCAGGGCGCCCCGGGCCTCGCGCACGGCGGAGTGCTGGCCACGGCCCTCGACGAGACCCTCGGCTCGCTGAACTGGCTGCTGCGGACCATCGCCGTCACCGGCCGGCTGGAGACCGACTTCGTGCGGCCCGTGCCCGTCGGCACCACGCTGTACCTGGAGGCCGAGGTCACCGCCGTCGCCGGCCGGAAGATCTACTCCACCGCCACCGGACGCATCGGCGCCCCCGACGGGCCCCTCGCGGTCCGCGCCGACGCCCTCTTCATCGAGGTCAAGGTCGACCACTTCATCGACCACGGCCGCACGGAGGAGATCCAGGCCGCCATGAGCGACCCGGACCGGATCCGGCGTACCCGCGCCTTCGAGGTGAACCCGTGAGCCGTGGTCCCCTGAACGTGCTGCTCCGCCGCGTCGACCCCGACGTACCCCTTCCGGCGTACGAGCATCCGGGGGACGCCGGAGCCGATCTGCGCACGACCGAGCCGTGCGAACTGGGACCCGGGGAGCGGGCCGTCCTCCCCACGGGTGTGTCGATCGCCCTGCCCGAGGGGTACGCGGCCTTCGTGCACCCGCGTTCCGGGCTCGCCGCTCGCTGCGGTGTCGCCCTCGTGAATGCCCCGGGGACGGTTGATGCCGGGTACCGTGGGGAGATCAAGGTGATCGTGGTGAATCTCGACCCGCGCGAGTCCGTGCGGTTCGAGCGCTTCGACCGGATTGCCCAACTGGTCGTCCAGCAGGTCGAGAGGGTCCGCTTCCAGGAGGTCGCGGAGCTTCCCGACTCCACGCGGGCCGAAGGGGGCTTCGGGTCCACCGGCGGCCATGCCGCGGTGGGCGGCGAGAGCGGCACAAGCGGTCAGACCGCCGATGGCGGTCCGACGGGTGGGAATCGATACGCTTCGGTCGTATCCGACCGGGAAGGACAGTGACGTGTTCGGACGTCGCAAGAAGAAGGGTGCCGCCGAGGACGCGGCCGGCGAGGCCGAGCAGGTCGTCGACAGCGTCGACACCGAGGCGGACGAGGAAGAAGAGGCCGAGCGCGAGCGCGTCCGGCTGGAGCCCGGGCCCCGGCCCGACGGGCCCTGGGACAGCAGCGAGGTGCGCGACCCGGCCGAGGGCCGCGTGGACCTCGGCGGACTGTTCGTACCGGGCGTCGACGGCATGGAGCTCAGGGTCGAGGTCGCCGGTGACGCGATCGTCGCCGCGACTGTCGTGCTGCGCGACAGCGCCATCCAGCTGCAGGCCTTCGCCGCGCCCAAGCGCGAGGGCATCTGGGGCGAGGTCCGCGAGGAGATCGGGTCCGGCATCACCCAGCAGGGTGGCATCGTCGACGAGGTCGAGGGCCCGCTCGGCTGGGAGCTGCGTGCGCAGGTGCCGGTGCAGCTGCCGGACGGCACGGGCGGTTTCCAGGTCGTGCGCTTCGTGGGCGTGGACGGCCCGCGGTGGTTCCTGCGGGGTGTGATCTCCGGGCAGGGCGCGGTGCAGCCGCAGGCCGCGGGGCTGCTGGAGCAGATCTTCCGCGACACGGTCGTGGTGCGCGGTGAGGGGCCGATGGCGCCCCGCGACCCGATCGTCCTGAAGCTGCCGAACGACGCGCAGATGGTCCCCGAAGGGGTGCAGCAGGAGGAGTCCTCCCGCTTCTCGGGCGGGATGGGCCAGCTGCAGCGCGGCCCGGAGATCACAGAGGTCCGCTGACGGCTTCAGCGGGGATGCATGGGCCGTGCCCTTCCGGGGGTGCGGCCCGTTTTCTGCGGGGTCGCGCCGTTGCCAATCCGTTCGTGGCCGTGTGGGGCACGCCGTCGTGGGGTTGCTGCGGACCGTCGTCCGCAGCAGGTCAGCGGGCTCATCAGAGTTGCGTCAAAGTTGTCCGCCGCACGCCCTCCTGTCCCGTTTGCCGTGATTGTTGGCCGTAAGGTCGACGCTGCGTAGGCGGCAGTCACGGGAAGAGAATGGAGTCATGGCACGCGGCAAGCTTCGGATCTACCTCGGTGCGGCACCCGGCGTGGGCAAGACCTACGCCATGCTCTCCGAGGCGCATCGCCGCGTGGAGCGGGGCACCGACTGTGTCGTGGCCTACGTCGAGCACTACGACCGGCCGCGCACCGAGGTGATGCTGCACGGTCTGGAGCAGGTGCCGCGCAAGCGGCTGGAGTACCGGGGCACCACCTTCGGCGAGATGGACGTCGACGCCGTCCTGCGCCGGGCGCCGGCCGTCGCCCTGGTGGACGAACTCGCCCACACGAACATCCCCGGCTCGCGCAACGCCAAGCGCTGGCAGGACGTGGAGGAGCTGCTGGCCGCCGGGATCGACGTCGTCTCGACCGTCAACATCCAGCATCTGGAGTCACTCGGCGACGTGGTCGAGTCGATCACGGGGATCCGGCAGCGCGAGACCGTCCCGGACGAGGTCGTACGGCGGGCCGACCAGATCGAGCTGGTCGACATGTCCCCGCAGGCCCTGCGCCGCCGGATGGCGCACGGCAACATCTACAAGCCCGACAAGGTCGACGCGGCCCTGTCCAACTACTTCCGCCCCGGGAACCTGACCGCCCTGCGCGAACTGGCGCTGCTGTGGGTGGCCGACCGGGTCGACGAGTACCTGAACGCCTACCGCAGCGAACACCGGGTCTCCAAGATCTGGGGCTCCCGCGAGCGGATCGTGGTCGGCCTGACCGGCGGCCCCGAGGGGCGCACCCTGATCCGCCGGGCCGCGCGGCTCGCCGAGAAGGGCGCCGGCGGCGAGGTGCTCGCCGTGTACATAGCCCGCAGCGACGGGCTGACCTCGGCCTCCCCGAAGGAACTGGCCGTCCAGCGCACCCTCGTGGAGGACCTGGGCGGCACCTTCCACCACGTCGTCGGCGACGACATACCGGCCGCCCTGCTGGACTTCGCGCGGGGTGTGAACGCCACCCAGATCGTGCTGGGCTCCTCACGCCGCAAAGCCTGGCAGTACGTCTTCGGGCCCGGCGTCGGTGCCACGGTCGCCCGCGAGTCCGGTCCCGACCTGGACGTCCACATCGTCACCCACGAAGAGGTCGCCAAGGGCCGCGGACTGCCCGTGGCCCGGGGCGGACGGCTCGGGCGGGCACGGATCATCTGGGGCTGGGCGGTGGGCCTGGTGGGTCCGGTGGTCCTCGCGGTGCTGCTGAACTCCGTCGACCTCGGCCTCGCCAACGACATGCTGCTGTTCCTGTCCGTCACCGTCGCGGCGGCGCTGCTCGGCGGTCTGATGCCCGCGCTGGCCTCGGCGGCCTTCGGCTCACTGCTGCTGAACTACTTCTACACCCCGCCCCTGCACCGGCTGACCATCGCCGACCCCAAGAACATCGTCGCCATCGCGATCTTCGTCGGGGTCGCCGTGTCCGTGGCCTCGGTGGTGGACCTCGCCGCCCGGCGCACCCACCAGGCCGCCCGGCTGCGCGCCGAGTCGGAGATACTCTCCTTCCTCGCCGGGAACGTGCTGCGCGGCGAGACCAGCCTGGAGGAGCTGCTGGAGCGGGTCCGGGAGACCTTCGCGATGGAGTCGGCCGCGCTGCTGGAGCGGGCGGGCGACGTCGAGCCGTGGACCTGCGCCGGGCGGGCCGGATTCGGGCGCCCGCTGGAGCGGCCCGAGGACGCCGACGTCGACATGCCCGTCGGCGACCACATGGCGCTCGCGCTCACCGGCCGGGTGCTGCCCGCCGAGGACCGCCGGGTGCTCGCCGCCTTCGCCGCACAGGCCGCCGTCGCCCTGGACCGCCGGCGCCTGCAGGAGGAGGCCGACCAGGCCCGGGCGCTCGCCGAGGGCAACCGCATCCGCACCGCGCTGCTCGCCGCCGTCAGCCACGACCTGCGCACGCCCCTGGCCGGCATCAAGGCGGCGGTGTCGAGCCTGCGCTCCGACGACGTGTCCTGGTCCGAGGAGGACCAGGCGGAGCTGCTGCAGGGCATCGAGGAGGGCGCCGACCGGCTGGACCACCTCGTCGGCAACCTCCTCGACATGTCCCGCCTGCAGACCGGCACGGTCACCCCGCTGATCCGCGAGATCGACGTGGACGAGGTCGTACCGGTGGCCCTCGGCGGCGTACCCGAGGACAGCGTCGAGCTGGACGTGCCGGAGTCGCTGCCCATGGTCGAGGTCGACCCCGGGCTGCTGGAGCGTTCGGTGGCCAACCTGGTGGAGAACGCCGTCAAGTACAGCCCGAAGGGCCGGTCCGTGGTGGTCTCCGCCAGTGCCATCGCCGACCGGGTCGAGGTGCGGGTGGTGGACCGCGGGCCGGGCGTGCCGGACGCGGCCAAGGACCGCATCTTCGAGCCGTTCCAGCGGTACGGTGACGCCCCGCGCGGCGCCGGGGTCGGGCTCGGCCTCGCGGTCGCCCGGGGCTTCGCCGAGGCCATGGGCGGCACCCTCAACGCCGAGGACACGCCGGGCGGCGGACTCACCATGGTCCTCAGCCTCCGCGCGGCAGGATCGCGTCCCGAGCCCCTCGAAACAGGCCGGGACCTCGCAGAACCAGAAAGGCAGACGACTCTATGACCCGGGTGCTCGTGGTCGACGACGAGCCGCAGATCGTGCGCGCCCTCGTGATCAACCTCAAAGCGCGCAAGTACGAGGTCGACGCGGCGCCCGACGGCCGTACCGCCCTGGAACTCGCCGCCTCCCGCCATCCCGACGTGGTCGTGCTCGACCTGGGTCTGCCCGACATGGACGGCGTCGAGGTGATCAGGGGCCTGCGCGGCTGGACCCGCGTGCCCATCCTGGTCCTGTCCGCCCGGCACTCCTCGGACGAGAAGGTCGAGGCGCTGGACGCGGGCGCCGACGACTACGTCACCAAGCCCTTCGGCATGGACGAGCTGCTGGCCCGGCTGCGGGCCGCCGTACGCCGGGCCGAGCCGGTCGGGCCCGGCGAGGACGACCTGACGACCGTCGAGACCGAGGGCTTCACGGTCGACCTGGCCGCCAAGAAGGTCAACCGCGCCGGCAGGGACGTCCGCCTCACCCCGACCGAGTGGCACCTGCTGGAGGTGCTGGTCCGCAACACCGGCCGCCTGGTCAGCCAGAAGCAGCTGCTGCAGGAGGTGTGGGGGCCGTCGTACGGCACCGAGACCAACTACCTGCGGGTGTACATGGCCCAGCTGCGGCGGAAGCTGGAGACGGACCCCTCGCACCCGAAGCACTTCATCACCGAGCCGGGTATGGGATATCGCTTCGAGAAGTGAGCGGGCCGCGAAGTGAGCTGGGCTACGGCGCTGTCGGTGGGCCCCGGTACGCTTCACGTATGAGTGCTGTTCCTCGTTCCGAAAAGCCGGCCGGCCGGTTCCGGCGCATGCTCGACCGGCTCTCCTCGTCGCAGGAGGACCTGGAGTCCGAGGAGCTGCGTGAGGACGCCGAGACCTCGGGCTGTACCAAGATCGGCGACTGCCACGACCGGCAGATCGTCACCGTAACTGGTACCTTGCGCACGGTCACCCTGCGTCCCCGCGCCGGGGTCCCCGCCCTGGAGGCCGAGCTGTTCGACGGCTCCGCGGCGCTGGACGTGGTGTGGCTCGGCAGGCGTTCCATCGTGGGCATAGAACCGGGGCGCAAGCTGATCGCATCGGGCCGGATCTCGATGAGCCGGGGCCGCCGGGTGCTGTTCAACCCGAAATACGAACTGCGACCCCTCGGACGGGAGTAGCCGGTGACGTCCCTCGACAAGCCGACCGAAGGCACCGACCAGAGTCCGCCCGACGAGACCGGCGATGCCCGTGCGGTGACCGAGGCCGCGCTGTTCGAGGCGTTCGGCGGTGTCCGCGGCATGGTCGAGACGGTCGTGCCCGGCCTGCTCTTCGTCGCGATCTTCACGGTGAACAAGAACCTGCACGTGTCGGCGATCGCCGCGCTGGCCGTGTCCCTGGTCCTGGTCGTGGTCCGGCTCGCGATGAAGGACACCGTCAAGCATGCCTTCAGCGGCGTCTTCGGCGTGGCCTTCGGTGTCGCGTTCGCGATGTTCACCGGGAACGCCAAGGACTTCTACCTCCCCGGCATGCTCTACACGCTGGGCCTGGGGCTGGCCTACATCGTCACGACCCTCGCCGGGGTGCCCCTGATCGGCCTCATCCTCGGCCCGGTCTTCAAGGAGAACCTCTCCTGGCGCACCCGCAACCCGGGCCGCAAGAAGGCCTACGCGAAGGCCAGTTGGGCCTGGGGCCTGATCCTCCTCGCCAAGTGCGCGATCCTCTTCCCGCTCTACTGGTGGTCCGACACCACCAAGCTGGGCTGGGTGCTGGTCATCCTGAAGATCCCGCCGTTCCTGCTGGCGGTCTGGCTCACCTGGGTCTTCCTCGCGAAGGCCCCCGCGCCCATCGACGTCTTCGCCGAGATGGAGGCCGAGGAGCAGGCCGAGAAGGAGCGCACGGCGGCGCCGGCCGGGGAAGCGGGCGAACCGACGGGCGGCCGGCACCGCCGGGAGGCGTAGCCGCCACAGGCCGTGATCCGCGCCGGCCCGGGACCGCCGAGGTCCCGGGCCGTTCGCATGGCCTCGACACCCGTGCGGTGAGGGGGCGCGTGCTGCCGCGGCAGCGGTATGAGCGGCGCGCGGCCGACGGCAGCCGACGCTCAGGGGCGGTGCTCCAGGCGTCCGCGCGCGAAGGGCCCGGCGGATCCGACGATCCCCGGGCCCTCGGTGCGGCAGCGCACGGGCTAGCTCGACGTGTCCTCGCGCCGCACCGACAGCAGCTCCTCCAGCTGTTCCTCGCGGGCCTGGGCGGCCACGAAGAGCAGTTCGTCGCCCGGCTCCAGGGAGTCCTCCTTGGACGGGGTCAGGACGCGGGTGCCGCGGATGATCGTGACCAGGGAGGTGTCCTCGGGCCACTCGACGTCGCCGACCTGGGTGCCGGCCAGGGCCGACTCCTCGGGCAGGGTCAGCTCGACGAGGTTGGCGTCACCGTGGCTGAAGCGGAGCAGGCGGACCAGGTCGCCGACGCTCACCGCCTCCTCGACCAGGGCGGACATCAGGCGCGGGGTGGAGACGGCCACGTCCACGCCCCAGGCCTCGTTGAACAGCCACTCGTTCTTCGGGTTGTTGACGCGGGCGACGACGCGCGGGACGCCGTACTCCGTCTTGGCGAGCAGCGAGACGACCAGGTTGACCTTGTCGTCGCCGGTCGCGGCGATGACGACGTTGCAGCGCTGCAGCGCCGCCTCGTCCAGGGACGTGATCTCGCAGGCGTCGGCCAGCAGCCACTCCGCCTGGGGCACCCGCTCCACCGAGATGGCGGTCGGGGCCTTGTCGATGAGCAGGACCTCGTGGCCGTTCTCCAGCAGCTCGCCCGCGATCGAGCGGCCGACGGCACCGGCTCCGGCAATGGCGACCCTCATCAGTGACCGCTCTCCTCTTCCGGGCCCTGGGCGAACGCCGCCTCGACCTTCTCGACGTCGTCCGCCCGCATCATCACATGCACGAGGTCGCCCTCCTGCAGCACCGTCTGCGAGGTCGGCAGGATCGCTTCGCCGAGGCGGGTCAGGAACGCCACGCGGACGCCCGTCTCCTCCTGCAGCTTGCTGATCTTGTGCCCGACCCACTTCGGGGAGGCGTGCACCTCGGCGAGCTGCACCCCGCCGGTGGGGTCGCGCCACAGCGGCTCGGCACCGGAGGGCAGCAGCCGGCGCAGCATCTGGTCGGCGGTCCAGCGGACCGTCGCCACGGTGGGGATGCCGAGCCGCTGGTAGACCTCGGCGCGGCGCGGGTCGTAGATACGGGCGGCCACGTTCTCCACGCCGAACATCTCACGGGCCACGCGCGCGGAGATGATGTTGGAGTTGTCACCGCTGGAGACGGCGGCGAAGGCGCCGGCCTCCTCGATGCCGGCCTCGCGCAGGGTGTCCTGGTCGAAGCCCACACCGGTGACCCGGCGGCCCCCGAAGCCAGGGCCCAGCCGACGGAAGGCGGTCGGGTCCTGGTCGATCACGGCGACCGTATGGCCCTGTTGCTCCAGGGTCTGGGCGAGAGCGGAACCCACTCTCCCGCAGCCCATGATGACGATGTGCACGACCGTCCTTCCGATGTCAAGAGTCATTGACTTGGCCTTAACAGGTTCTCAGACCGAGGCCCAAAGCTACACACGGGCGCCAGGGGTCGGGCACCCCCCGTGCGGGTTCCTCGTGACCACGATCGGCGATCATGCGCGTGGGCGGCGTCAGCGGTCGGTGTCCGCGATCACCGGGGGCGGGGGACGGCGAGTGATGCTGCGCACGCTGCACAGGGTCAGGATTCCGAGGCCGAGCAGGGCGAGCGTCGCCCCGATCAGCTCCGCGGGCGCGGGCATGGGACCTCCGAGGTGCGATGACATGCGGGGTCTGCCATCTAGGCACGGGGAGCGCGCGGACCACGGAATCCGCAGTTCCGCGCGCCCCCGATTTCACTCGTGAGGCAGATCCGGGACACCGGGTGGGCGGCTGCCAGTTCGAAGGCCTACGATCCTCTCTCGTGTCCAAACTGACCGACGTGCCCAAACGGATCCTGATCGGGCGCGCACTGCGCAGTGACCGGCTGGGCGAAACGCTCCTGCCGAAGCGCATCGCACTCCCCGTCTTCGCCTCCGACCCGCTGTCCTCCGTCGCCTACGCGCCGGGGGAGGTCCTCCTGGTCCTGTCCATCGCGGGTGTGTCGGCGTACCGCTTCAGCCCGTGGATCGCCCTCGCGGTCGTGGTGCTGATGTTCACCGTGGTCGCCTCCTACCGGCAGAACGTCCACGCGTACCCGAGCGGCGGCGGCGACTACGAGGTCGCCACCACGAACCTGGGCGCCAGAGCCGGCCTCACGGTCGCCAGCGCCCTGCTCGTGGACTACGTCATGACCGTCGCCGTCTCCATCGCCTCCGGCATCGAGAACCTCGGCTCGGCGATCCCGTTCGTGGTCGAGCACAAGGTGCTCTGCGCGGTCGTCGTGATCGTGCTGCTGACGCTGATGAACCTGCGGGGCGTGAAGGAGTCCGGCAAGCTCTTCGCGATCCCGACGTACGTGTTCGTCGGCGGCGTCTTCGTCATGATCGCGTGGGGCGCCGTCCGGGGTCTGATCCTCGGCGACACCATGCGCGCCCCGAGCGCCGGCTACCACATCAACGCCGAGCACCAGGGCCTCGCCGGCTTCGCGCTGATCTTCCTCCTGCTGCGCGCCTTCTCCTCCGGTTGCGCCGCGCTGACCGGTGTGGAGGCCATCTCCAACGGCGTCCCGGCCTTCCGCAAGCCCAAGTCGAAGAACGCGGCGACCACCCTCGCGCTGATGGGCGTGCTGGCCGTCACCATGTTCTGCGGCATCATCGTGCTCGCCATGACGACCAAGGTCCGCATGGCCGAGAACCCGGCCACCGAACTGATCCTGGGCGGCCACCCGCTCGGCTCCGGTTACGTCCAGAACCCGGTGATCTCCCAGGTCGCCGAGGCCGTCTTCGGCAAGGGCAGCTTCCTGTTCGTCGTCCTCGCGGCGGCGACGGCCCTGGTCCTCTTCCTGGCCGCCAACACGGCGTACAACGGCTTCCCGCTGCTCGGCTCGATCCTCGCCCAGGACCGCTACCTCCCGCGCCAGCTGCACACCCGCGGCGACCGCCTGGCCTTCTCCAACGGCATCGTGCTGCTCGCGGGCGCCGCCGCCCTGCTGACCGTCATCTACGGCGCGGACTCCACGCGTCTGATCCAGCTGTACATCGTCGGTGTGTTCGTGTCCTTCACGCTCAGCCAGACCGGCATGGTCCGGCACTGGAACCGCCACCTCGCGGTCGAGGAGGACCCGGCCAAGCGCCGCCACATGATGCGCTCCCGCGCGATCAACGCCTTCGGCGCCTTCCTGACCGGTCTGGTGCTGGTCGTGGTGCTGGTCACCAAGTTCACGCACGGCGCCTGGGTGGCCGTGGTCGGCATGTGCATCTTCTACGCGACGATGACCGGGATCCGTAAGCACTACGACCGCGTCGCCGAGGAGCTCGCCGCTCCGGACGACCCGGACGACGAGATGGTCCGCCCGTCCAGGGTCCATTCCGTCGTCCTGATCTCCAAGATCCACCGCCCGACGCTGCGCGCCCTGGCCTACGCCAAGCTGATGCGCTCGGACACCCTGGAGGCGCTGACGGTCAACGTCGACGCGGCCGAGACCAAGGCGCTGCGCGAGGAGTGGGAACGGCGCGGCATCGACGTACCGCTGAAGGTCCTGGACTCGCCCTACCGCGAGATCACCCGACCGGTGATCGAGTACGTCAAGAGCCTGCGCAAGGAGTCGCCGCGCGACGCGGTGTCCGTGATCATCCCCGAGTACGTGGTCGGCCACTGGTACGAGCACCTGCTGCACAACCAGAGCGCCCTGCGCCTGAAGGGCCGCCTGCTGTTCACGCCCGGCGTGCTGGTGACCTCGGTGCCCTATCAGCTGCAGTCCTCCGAAGCGGCCAAGCAGCGGGCCCGCAAGCGGCAGGAGTGGAACGCACCGGGTGCGGTGCGCCGCGGCCCGGCGGCGGACCGGCCCAAGCAGCCGTCGGCGACCAAGGACTGAGCCCGGGGCACGGAGCCCGGGTGCTGAGCCCGGGGCCCGGCCTGTGGTGAGCGGCCGGACGACAGCCACGTAGACTGGTGGGCTGTTGTCCGGCCGTTTCCCGTTCCCGATCTGGAGTCACCCCGCCATGCAGGCAGAACCGAAGAAGTCGCTGGTCGGGGAGGAGTACGAGGTCGAGATCGGCCCCGTCGCCCACGGCGGCCACTGCATCGCCCGCACGGCCGAGGGCCAGGTGCTGTTCGTCCGGCACGCGCTGCCCGGCGAGCGGGTGGTGGCGAGGGTGACCGAGGGCGAGGAGGGAGCCCGCTTCCTCCGCGCGGACGCCGTACGGATCCTGGAGGCGTCCAAGGACCGCGTCGAGGCCCCCTGCCCCTTCGCCGGCCCCGGCCGCTGCGGCGGCTGCGACTGGCAGCACGCCAAGCCCGGCGCCCAGCGTCGTCTGAAGGGCGAGGTGATCGCCGAACAGCTCAAGCGGCTCGCGGGCCTCACGCCGGAGGAGGCCGGCTGGGACGGCACGGTGATGCCGGCCGAGGGCGACAAGCTGCCGGCCGGCCAGGTCCCGCAGTGGCGCACGCGCGTGCAGTACGCCGTCGACCCCGAGGGCCACGCGGGTCTGCGCCGCCACCGCTCCCATGAGGTCGAGCGCATCGACCACTGCATGATCGCGGCGGAGGGCGTCAGCGAGCTGGGCATCGAGCGGCGCGACTGGACCGGCATGGAGTCGGTCGAGGCGATCGCGGCGACGGGTTCGCAGGACCGCCAGGTGATCCTGACGCCGCGCCCCGGCGCCCGCCTCCCCCTGGTCGAACTGGACAAGCCGGTGTCGGTCCTCAGGGTCGACGAGAAGTCCGGCGGGGTGCACCGCGTCCACGGCCGCCCCTTCGTCCGCGAGCGCGCCGACGGCCGTACCCACCGCGTGGGCAACGGCGGCTTCTGGCAGGTCCACCCGAAGGCGGCGGACACCCTGGTGACGGCGGTCATGCAGGGCCTCCTCCCGCGCAAGGGCGAGATGGCCCTCGACCTCTACTGCGGCGTGGGCTTGTTCGCGGGGGCACTGGCCGACCGGCTCGGCGAGAAGGGCGCGGTTCTCGGCATCGAGTCCGGCAAACGTGCGGTGGAGGACGCGCGCCACAACCTCGCCGAGTTCCCGCGCGTCCGCATCGAACAGGGCAAGGTCGAGTCGGTCCTGCCGCGCACGGGCATCACCGAGGTCGACCTGATCGTCCTGGACCCCCCGAGGGCCGGCGCGGGCCGCACCACGGTCGCCCACCTCACCTCCCTGGGCGCCCGCCGCATCGCTTACGTCGCCTGCGATCCCGCCGCCCTGGCCCGCGACCTGGCGTACTTCCGCGAGGGCGGGTACCGGGTGCGGACGCTTCGGGCGTTCGATCTGTTTCCGATGACGCATCATGTGGAGTGTGTCGCCATCCTCGAACCGGCCGCGAAGGGCTCCTGACCTGGGGTTTTGTGCGTGCGCATTATGTGCAGTGTGGGCGTTACGGGCGATATCTTGACGCTGAAATGACGCTCGTGACGCTCATTTGACGCTCGTTCTGATGGGGCGTCAGGCCGTTTTTGGGCAGCTCAGGCTCTCTCGATATGGCCGGTGTCGTTGGGGTGTCCTGCGCTGCGTCACAGGTCGCTTCTGATGCTGCAGGGGCTGGCCGCCGGGGCGGCGCGGCGAGGGCACGAGGTACGGAAGGTCGGGTCGTCCTACTTGCCGCGTGAGGGTGGGATGGACGTCGTTGTCGACGGCCCAGGTCACCCGGCGGTCGTCGGTGACCGGACCGGCGGGCAGGTCGGCCAGGCCGCTGGTGGTGGCGGTGCCGGTGTGGACGTCGGTCAGGGTCAGTTTGTCCGCCGCAGTGTCGTGCTCGACGACGAATCCGTCGCCGAGCTGGGCGGGATGGGCAGGTACAGGGGCGTCCTTGCCGGTGGCCAGGTCGTGCACGCCGGCCGGGCCCGAGGGCCCGCAGGACCAGTACACCCAGTGCTGGGCGGCGGCCTGCAGCTCACTGGGCACACACGGGGCGTCGGTCGCGACGGTCTGGACGGTGCGCTGGGTGGTGAGGTCGATCTGGGGCAGGGTTCCGGCGGCAGGACCGGGGACCCACACGGTGGAGCCGGACAGTGCGGCGGCGGAGATGGGGCGGGTGAAGAGCACGTGGCTGTTGCCGCCGGCGTCCGCGTCGCCGATGTACTGCTTCTTCGTGGAGCCGCCGTTGTAGGCCACGTAGGGGCCCTCGGCGTCGACGAGGGTGCCGCCGGTGGCGCCGGGGGTGACCAGCACCGCGGAGTCGCCGGGAGACTGCACGGTGACGGCGTCGCCCTGGCTGTTGGTGTTCGGCCACAGCTGGGAGATGTTGCCGTCACCGGTGGCGATGGGCGGGTTGCAGGTGGCCGTGGTGTCGCAGTGGGTGGGGGAGAAGGGGGAGCCGAAGTTCTGCTCGGATCCGTACGAGGGTGGCGAGTCCGGCTGGACGCTGCGGTCGTAGACGAGATCCCCACCGGCGGACGTGCGCCGCACCGTGAACAGCTTGCCGCCTGCGAGGGTCAGGCCGTCGATGGGGGCGGGCATGCCGGGGTCGGAGTCCACGGCGGTTCCCGTCGGGGTGCCCGCCGACCCGGCGGTGAACCGGCGGGCCGCCCAGTCGGTGACCGATGAGCCACCCACGACGACGGCGCCGCCCGGCTCCTGCCTGAGGCTGCTGGTAATGACGTGGTCCAGGACCGGTGTCAAGGCCGTTGAGCCGGACAGGGGCATCTGTAGAGCGGGTAACCGATCGCGTCGTCTGCGCTGGACGGGCCGGTGTGCGACGCTGCGTACGTGATGAGTAGGGAGTCGCCCGCGATGCCCACCTGGTAGAGGGTGCTGGTGTACGTGCTGCCCAGCGGTGCCGGCGGGACCTGGATGGTGTTCTCCGTTCCGCCGAGGGCGGAACGGGACACGACGTGGACCTGCCCCCCTGAGGTGGTCCCGTCGGCTCCGTACGACGAATACCAGGCGATGTACGTGCTGGACAGCACGGCGCGGGCACCGGAGACCAGCGGCCCCATGACGGGCGTGACCGCACCGGTCGCCAGGTCCACCAGCGCCAGCCGGTTCTCCGTGGTGCCGTTGGTGCTCTCGGTATAGCGCAGTACTACCGAGTTGGCGTCCCCGGCCATCACCACGGCCTGCAGTGTGGCGCCCGCAGGCCAGCCCGTGACCGGTGTGTCGGTCTGCTGCCCGTCCGCCACGCCGAGCACGTGAAAGCCCGTCACGGTTCCATCAGCGGTCTTGGTGACCGTCAACAGGCGTGAGCCGAACGTCCCGACGTAACTCTGGCCAGGGCCCGGCTTGATGGTCGTAGTCGTATCCGAGTCCATGTCGTGCAGGTGGTAGCCGTCGGCCGACGGGGTTGCCACCACGTCGGCACCCGCGCCCCAGTATCCGGGTGCCGGGTTGGCCGTGACATGCGGTACCGGGATGTCCGGTCCGCCCGCGTACTTCGTCCAGACGAAGGCGGACTGGTTATCGGGCTGGTGCAGGAAGCCGCCGGTGCCTGCGAAGACGACGACGTCTTTGGGCGGGTTGCTCAGCAGTGCGGCTGGTATGACCGTCTCGCTGAGGCTGTCGGCCGAGGCCGTCGCGGTGGTCAGGGGCAGGCCCCGGAAGTGAGGGCGCATGCCGCGGCGACCGCGATGCATCCGCTTCTCAGGGTGTGCTGGGCCACCCGTTCCTCCTTCGGACGGGGCTGTCCTGCCCGGCGTCGGCCGGGCAGGACAGCCTGTCAGACTTTCAGTTACGCGCGGTCAGCAATGTCATGGCACGTCCTTGTAGGTGCCGGTGGACCAGAGTGCACCGCCGGTGGCGGCGCCGCCGCCGTTCTTGTAGACGACGAAGTTGCCATCGTTCTGCATGACGGCGTAGGAACCGGAGTGTCCCCAGGTGCCGGTTGACCAGAGAGCGCCGCCACTACTCGGACCGCCGCCGCTCTTGTACACGACAAGGTTGCCGTCGCTCTGCATGTAGGCGTAGGCGCTGGAGTGGCCCGAGGTGGCGCTGGACCAGATGGCCTTGCCGTCGCTGTTGCGGTAGATCACCAGGTTGCCGTTGGGCTGCATGACCAGCCGAGTGTACTGGGCCTGGGTCCACCAGCCGGGCCAGAGTTTCTGGCCGGAGGCGATGCTCTGCCCGCGCTTGTAGGTGCCGGTGGACCAGAGTGCGCCGCCGGTGCCGGGTCCGCCGCTGCTGTAGACGACGAGGTTGCCGTCGTTCTGGACGGTGGCGTAGGCACTGGAGTGACCGTAGGTGCCGGTGGACCAGAGTGCGCCGCCGGTGCCGGGTCCGCCGCTGCTGCCGTAGACGACGAGGTTGCCGTCGTTCTGCATGTAGGCGTAGGCGCCGGTGTGGCCGTTGGTGCCGCTGGCCCATACTGCGGGGCCGTTTCCGCTGCCGCCGGTCTTGAGGTAGGCGACGAGGTTGCCGTCGTTCTGCATGGTCAGCGTCATGCTGGTGCTGGACAGGCTGTGGCCGGGAATGAGGAACTGGCCCGGTTGCATGCTGGAGCCGGCGGCCGTCGGGGCGACCGGTGTGACGGTCTTGACGTCGGCGCTGTCGACGTAGGCGAGGCGGCCGTTGTACTGGATCGGGTAGTAGGTGGTCGTTCCGGTGACGAGGGTCCGGTCGTCGGGGGCGCTGCCGTCGATGTTGACGGAGTTGTCGAAGTCGCCCTTCACGGCGGGCTGGGCGAGGTAGAGCTGACCGGTCGCGATGGTGTACTTCGACAGGGGTGTGACGGGCTGTGGGGTGATGGCGGCGGGGTAGGCGCCGGCCTCGGGGTAGGCGCGGCCGTAGACGGGGATCGAGGCGGTGCCGTCCTTGGTGGTGATGAGTGTCTGGCTGGTGTCGTCGGCCGGGATGGTCCACCTGCCGCCGGGGTTGTCGAACCAGGCTTTCTGCCCGCCGTACCAGATCGCTGTCCAGTCGCCCTGCTGGGCGGCGACGACGAACCGTTGCCCGGCGACAGCCTTGTCGCCCCAGTCGAATCCGGCCGTGGTGCCGGAGCCGGTGGAGTGCAGGTAGGGGTCGGCGATCAGAGGGTCGCTGGTGGAGGGGCCGGTGCGCAGGTAGACGAAGTTGGCCGGCTGCGCGGCAGCGTTGTCGACGGGGGGTTCGTTGGCCGTGGTGAATGGCGGGGTGATGGTGACCAGTTCACCGGTCTGCAGCGGATCGCCGACGGGGTTGGAGCCGATGGGCGCGCCCAGGAGCTGCAGGTAGTGGGTCCAGTCCCAGAAGGGGCCGGGATCCCAGTGCATACCGGCGACGTAGGCGTCCAGCGGGCCGGGAACGTTGTCGTGTCCGAAGATGTGTTCACGGTCGAGGGGGATGCCGTACTTGGCGGCCAGGTACTTCACCAGCGCGGCCGAGGACTCGTACTCGGATTCGGTGTACCAGGAGGCGCCGGAGATGGCGTAGCCCTCGTGCTCGATGCCGATGGAGTGCATGTTGACGTACTTGTTGCCCGAGTGCCAGGCGATGTCAGCGTCGGGCACCATCTGAGTGACCAGCCCGTCGGAGGAGCGGATCACGTAGTGGGCGCTCGCGTACCCGGTGGGGTCCTGGAACTGGCTGACCGCCGTCGCGTAGTCCGATTCGGTGTCGTGGATGACGATGTTCCGGATCGTATCGCCGTCCGCCGGGCGGTTGGCGATGTCGTAGTTGCCGTAATTGCTCTTGTCGTTGGGGTCGTTCTGCGCGTATGCGGCGGCCACGAAGTTGCAGACCAGGCCGGACGGGCACTCGGGCGTCGGCGTCGTGGTCCCGTCCGCCGGGACGGCGTAGCCGGCCGTGGCATATCCGGTGGTGGATCCGCCCTGGGTCCAATAGTCGGCCGGCCGGTAGCCCGCACTCGTGATCCGCGGCCGCAACGTGGGCTGCGCGGACACGGTGACCTGTTGCCCGTCGGCCGTGGTGCGGCTCAGCCCGCTACGGATGTGGGCGTAGACCCGCCGCGCGAACTGCGCAGCGCCCGCGGAGTCCGGCGACTGGCTGAACCGCTCCACCGCCGGATACCACTGCGCCGGATCCGCAGGAAGAGCGCCGGTGGCCTCCTTCTCATACCGGGCGAGCAACGCGGCCCCACCGCGCACGCTCTGTTCCATGTCCCCGCGCAGGGCACCGGCCGGCTTGCCGATCAGCTTCGCGGCCTGGTCGAGGGTGTGCAGCGCCGGAGCGGACGTCCGCACCGCCCCCACGTCCGCCAGAAGCCGCGCGTCCGGGTGAAACCTGCCCCGGTGGTCGTCACCCCGCATGTCGAGTTCGGCCCTCCGGTCCATGGCCGAGGGCCGCTTCAGCGTGTCCGGGCCGACCTGGGTCAGGCCCATCACGTTGTAGTTGCCGGTGGTGCTCGGGCTGCCGCCGTGGCTGTCCCACCGGCTCTGCTGATACGCCACCGCCATCAGCACGCTCTGCGGCACGCGGAACTCCTCGGCAGCCGCGGCGAATTCGTGCTGCAACGCGTACGGTTGCGGTCCACCGGGCTGCTGCGCCTGCGCCAGTGCTGTGACACCCGCCGCTGCGACCGCCAGCACGCCCGCGATCCCCAGTGACAACCGCACGTGCGATCTGCGGTGTCTGTTCCGTCTTTGAGTCAACGTTTGCAATCCCTTTGCTGATGTGGGCCGCGGATCACCCGATGAGGGACGGGCATTGAGGCGAGGCAGGTGTCAGTATCGAAAGAACTGGGTGAGAAGAAGGTGTGTGGCGCTGCTGTGGCCGTAGTGCCGTTGGGGCGGCAACTCAGGTCCGGTGCGATGGCCGCGGGTTTGCGGCCTGTTGTACCGCGCTGATGACAGCCGATCGGTCCGCCGGTGAAAAATTACGTACGTTGGGCAGCATGACCGCTGGGCCCATGGCGATGAATCGCTGATGGGGGTTGTGCCGGGCGGCCGTGGCCACAGCATCATGGAGTTCGGGACCCACGGAGATGATCAGTCCGCACTTGCGCTGTACGAGGCTGTTGACATAAGGCAGGGACGCTGCCGTGCTGCCTTTGGGGACCTGGATGTGCTGCGCGTTGATGGCGGCACCCGAAGCGGCCTTCTGCAGGGATGACCAGACGGGCTGGGTCATCGCCGCGTCCTGCTGTCCGTTGATGAGGCAGGTGCGAAAATTCCTTGAGATGTTGTTGGCGACGATCTTCGGTGTCCGTGGACCGGCCAGCAAAGCGACGGCAAGCCATGCCAGCAGACCGGTGGCGACCAGTGCGCCTGCGGCAGCCAGGAGCCGGGCCCTTCCAAGGCGACGCTGAAGGCTGAAGGGAAGGTTCACGTGATGTGCTCCGGAATTGGTTCTCGAAAATGGCCTGCTGCCCGACCGGTGAAGGCGAGCCGCACCTTCAGGCTCGGCTTTTCTGGTTCTTCCTGCCTGAATTGGCAGCGGGACGCGATGTGCCGCGTGACGGCGTCGGAGTCGGGTCTGCCTGCTTGGCGGAACGGCTCCTGCGGCGCCGGACGACGATCCACGACGACATGGAGATCAGAGCCACTGCCGCCCCACCCAGCGCGATGACCGTGATCCACCCGACGCCGGCGTTCGTCTGCTTGCCCAGCGGGTCGGCGGACAGAAGCGGGTTGGCGGCTGAGCCGTCGACGGCGGCGGGCGCGCGCAGAGCCGCCAGGGGGTCGACGAGACCGTAGCCGTACTCGTCGTCGTGGCCGCTGCCACCGGGCCGTTGGGCGGTGCTGATCAGCCGGCGGATCGTCTGGCCCGCACTCAGGCGAGGGAAGGCGGAACGGACCAGCGCAGCCGCTGCAGAGACATAGCCGGCCGCGTAGCTCGTGCCGTCCGCCCTCACATACTGGCCGCGGTCGTTGGCGGAGTAGATCCCGGCGGCCGGCGCGGCGAGTGTCGATGTGGGCCCGGATTCGCTCACCGGCCAGAAATGACCGTCGGAGTCGGCTCCGGTGACGTCGACGACGCCAGGGAAAGCGGCCGGATACATCGCCGGGTTGCCGTTCTCGCCCGAGTTACCGGCGGAGGCGACGACGACCGCATCCTTGCCGAGTGCGTAGTGGACCGCTTCGCGCAGCAGAGGGTCGGGTGTGGTCGTTCCGGAAGATACGTTGATGACCTGTGCGTGGTGATCGGCGGCGTATTTGATGCCCTGCGCGATAGCGGTGGGATCTGCGGTCGCGTTCGTGGACACGCGAACGGGAAGCACTTTGGACTCCGGTGCGAGTCCGGTCATTCCGGTGCCGCCGTTCGCTTTCCCGGTGCCGGCGATGATGGCGGCGATGGCTGTTCCGTGCGAGTCGCTCGAGATGTCGGTCTGGCCGTTGTCCCGAGCATCTCCGATGAACCCTGCGCCCTGGAGGACCTGGCCCTTCAGGTCCGGATGAGCGGCGTCGACTCCGCTGTCGATGACGGCGACGGTGACGCCCTGGCCCTGTGACACGTGCCAGATCTCGTCCGCTTGGAACTGCGTGAGCGGCCACTCGGACTGGCGAATGACCACCGCTTCGGCGGGAGCGTCGGTTGTGACGGCCAGGAGCCCCGCAAGAGCAGTGCCGACAAGAAATCGGCAAAGGGGCAGTGGCGCAATGGGCGCGAATTTTCTGCCGGACCGTCTTCGTGGGATCGGGAACAGCACGAACAGCTCCAATCGGTGCGGGGTCTTCCGTACGGCATGCACGGGGAGCGCACGGAGCCAGCCAGGTTCTACCACATTGCCTGGGGCGGTGACCGGGGGCCGGAATACTGGTCAAGGCCGAGCATCGAGAGGCCAAGCTTTGCCCAAGATCGCAGGGGCAAATCCGGCGCAAGGGGGTGTGATCACGCCAAGTCGTGGCGTGAAAGTGTCGTCGAGTTGTTGATCAACTCTCCAGGTGCCCGCTACAACTTCCGCTTGCGCCTCCATGGGTGAGGCATTGATGTGTCCTGCCTGTGGGGGTTGTGCGATGAGTCGCCGTCAGTTCCGCGTGTCGTCTGGTGCGGGTAGAGGGTTGGCATCTGTCATCGCCCACCTGGCTAGCGGCGTGCAAGGGCGCTGGCTACGGGGGATCGCCCTCGCGGTCAGTGGCGTCCTGCTCGTGGCGCTGGGGACGCAGTCAGCCCAGGCGGTCATCGACGAGCACGCCCTGGCATCGGGTTCTGCGGTGCTGCCCCATCAGCGGACGGGTTCCGCTGCCGGGCTGTCGCACCAGGTGAAGTCGGCGGCACTGCGCACGAAGGGAAGCGCCTCCAGCCCGAAGGCCAAGCCGGTGCGGGGCGCGCTTCCGCCGTCCTCGACGCATGTACCGAAGGCGAAGGAGCGGGGTTCGTTCCGTCCGCAGGGGCAGCTGTCGACGAAGCGCGTCTCGCCCCCGGCGCGGATCCGAGCTGCTCTGCTGAAGGAGGCTCAGCGAAAGGCGGCCAAGGCGGCCGGCGCCGACTCTTCAGCGCTTGCGGGCGACCCGCACATACCTGGCCCGAAGGCCGCCGGCGCGGAGGTGGTCAAGGACCGCACCGGGAACACGTCGGTGTTCAAGAACGCGGACGGCACCCTCACCGCGCGCGTCTACAGCCGCCCGGTGCACTACCGCACGGCAAAGGGCGCTTGGGCTGACATCGACAGCACTCTCGTGCAGGGTTCGGACGGCCGCTGGGTGGAACGTGCGGACTCGTCGCCCGCTGGCTTCGCCGCGAGCGGAAACGATTCGCTCCTGGTCTCGTATGGGCCGTCGGCAAATGAGCAGGTCGGCTACTCCCTGCAGGGCGCGGCAGCGGTGACGGGGCAGGCGTCGGGCAACGCGATCACCTACCCGGGGATCGCCGCTTCCTCGGACCTGAAGTACTCGGTCACGTCGGGAGGCGTGAAGGAGACTCTCCTCCTGCATGACGCCTCGGCCCCGACGAGCTGGGTGTTCCCGCTCCAGATGACCGGGCTGACCCCGTCCCTCACCTCGGACGGCAGCGTGGTGTTCAAGGATTCCAAGGGCGCTGTGCGGGTGACGATTCCGCACGGCTACATGGAGGACTCGAACATCGGCAAGGTGTCCGGTGAGGGTGCGACGTCCACCGGGGTGACCTACAGTCTGACCAGCGTGGACGGGGCTCCGGCGCTGCGGGTGTCGCTGGATGCGTCCTGGCTGCACGACAAGGCCCGGGTGTTCCCGGTCAAGGTCGACCCGACGAACCTGAACGCGTCCTCCAGCACATATGTGGAGACGCCGTACGACATCAACTTCTCCACCGATTCGGTGCTGAAGGTCGGCTCGTACGACGGTGGCAGCCACAAGGCCAACAGCTATGTTCTGAACTGGTCGTTCGGCTCGACGTTCCAGAACGACTACATCGAGCAGGCGTCGCTGTACCTGGATGACGTGTGGTCCGGCGGCTGCACCGCGGAACCCGTTTACGTCCACGGGATCACCAGTTCCTGGAACGTCGGCACGATCGCGGACTATCCCGGCCTGTCGTACGGGTCAACGATCGGCTCCTCCAGCTTCGAGGCCGGGGCGAGCTGCGGCGGCTCCTCCTGGCACGGGATCGACATCGGTGACAACCCCGGCGCGGCCGGTGTGAAGCTGCTGGAGGGCTGGGCCCACGGCACGACCTACAACAACGGTCTGGCGCTGACCGCGGACAACTCCGTCGTCGCGGCGTGGAAGCAGTTCGCCAGCGTCAACTCCTCCTACCCGCCCTACCTGTCGGTCACCTACAGCTCCTACGGTGCCGACTACTCGATTCCCAAGCAGACGTACACCCAGCCCACCGCGAGCACCACCGGCTCGATGAAGGTGGCGCTCACCAACCGGGGCACCGCCTCCTGGTCGACGTCGAGCACCCAGCTCGCCACCGACATCTACAACACGTCCTGGACGAAGCTGAGCACCAACGCCACCAAGACGTACGTGACGAGTTCGGTCAGCCCCAACTCCTCACTGACGATGACCGGGACGCTCCCGGCCGAGCCACCCGGCCAGTACTACGTGTGCTGGGACATGCTGACCAGCGGCACCTCGTTCTACACCACCTACAATGTGCCTCAGACGTGCGCTGAGTTCACCTCCGCGGACACCCCGCCACAGATCGACTCGACCTCGCCGCCCTCCAACGTCGTGGCCGGCTCCCTCACGCCGCAGCTGTTCGCCAGCGGCAGCGACCCGGACAACTACCCCGGCAACGCCCTGACCTACGACTTCCAGGTCTACACCAACCCGACGTCCGGCAAGCCGTCCCTGGTGGTGGACTCCGGCTCGATCAGCAAGACCCAGTGGACCGTTCCGGCCGGCAAACTCGCCTGGAACCAGTCGTACTACTGGATCGTGTCGGACAGCGACGGCGACGCCCAGAGCGCGTGGTCCTATCCCTCGTACTTCTCCACGACCGTCCCCCAGCCGCTGATCACCTCGCATCTCGGTGAGGCGGCACAGGGCCCGGCCGGCCGGACCTTCGCCCCCAGGGTCGGGAACTACACCACCGCCGCGACGGACGCGGAGGTGTCCGTGGCGGGCCCGGCGTTGTCGGTGAGGCGTTCCTACAACTCGCTCGACCCGCGCACTGGCAACCTCTTCGGTGCGGGCTGGTCGACGCTGTACGACATGTCCGCGCTGCCGGACAACGACGGCTCGGGCGCGGTCGTGGTCACGCTGGCGAACGGCCAGGCGACGCGGTTCGGCCTGAACGCGGACGGGACCACCTTCACCCCACCGCAGGGCACCTACGCCACGTTCCAGACCGTCAGCGGCGGCGGCTACACCCTGACCGACAAGTCGGGCACCACGTATACGTTCGGTCAGCAGGTCGGCTCGGCCTGGAAGCTGAAGACGATCACGGACGCGTCCGGGCGGAGCGAGACCCTCTCGTACAACGCCGACGGCACCCTGGCCACCGTCACCAACACGACCAGCAGCCGCTCGCTGCACTTCACCTGGAGCGGCGGCCACGTCACCCAGGTGGCCACCGACCCGGCCACCTCCCCCGGCGGCACGGCCGAAACCTGGACGTACTCCTACAGCGGCGGCAACCTGACTGGGGTGTGCCCGCCCACGTCCTCCACGGCATGCACCGCCTACTCCTACACCTCGGGGTCGTCCTCCGGCTCGCACTACCGCACGTCCGTACTGGACGCCAACCCCTCCTCCTACTGGCGCCTCGGTGAGTCGACCGGCACCTCGGCGGCCAGCGAGGTCGCCGTCAACGAGGGCAACGACAACGGCACCTACACCGGCGGTTACACCCTCGGCGCGGCCGGACCGCTGCCCGGCTCACCGACCACCGCCGCCACGTTCAACGGCTCCACTGGCTACGTCTCCCTGCCGAACAGCCTTCTGACCTCGGCGAGTTACGTCTCCGTCGGGATGTGGTTCAAGACCAGCGCCTCCGGTGTGCTGTTCGGCTACCAGAAGGACGCGCTGACTGGCACCTCCACGCCCGGCAACTACACGCCGGCGCTGTATGTCGGCACCTCCGGGAAGCTCTACGGCGAGTTCTGGGCGGGCAGCGTCTCCCCGATCTCCACCTCGTCCTCGGTCGCCGACGGCGCATGGCACTACGCGGTGCTGTCCGCCGCGGGCAACACGCAGTCGCTGTACCTGGACGGGAACCTTGTCGGCACCCTGTCGGGGCAGGTGTCGGTGACCGGCCAGCCGGTGGACGCCATCGGCACCGGATTCATCGGCGGCCACTGGCCCGACGAGCCGCACTACAGCACCTCCAGCAACACCGGGTACCGCACCTTCTTCAACGGCTCCGTCGCCGAAGCCGCCTTCTACACCCACGCGCTCGGCCTCCCGGCCGTCCAGCAGCAGTACACCGCCGGCACCCACGCAGCCAGCGAGCTGACCGGCACCACCCTGCCCTCGGGCAAGACCGCACTGGCCGCCTCCTACGACGCCTCCCGCGACCAGGCCACCCAGATCACCGACGCCGACGGCGGCACCTGGAAGCTCGGCCAGCCCACCACCACCGGCTCCGGCGCCTACTACCGAGACGCGGTCATCTCCCAGGCCGCCCCCAACTACTGGCGCTTCCAGGACACCTCCGGCAACCAAGCTGCCAACGAAGTCGCCGGAACCACGGCCTCCAACTGGTGGTCCTCCGGCCCCGCCACCTACAACAACGTCACCCTGGGAGCCCCGGGGCTGTTCACCGGCAGCCCGGAGACCGCCGCGTCCTTCAACGGCACCAGCTCCTACGTGTCGCTGCCGTCCACCACGATCTACGGCGGCAAGGTCTCGGCGAACTTCTCCATCGAGCTGTGGTTCAAGACCAGCGCCTCCGGTGAAACCCTGTTCAGCTACCAGAGCGGCCCCATCGGCACCACCCTGTCGGCCAACTACACCCCCGCCCTGTACGTCGGCGCCGACGGACACCTGTACGGACAGTGGTGGGACCACCTGCTGTCACCCATGGAGTCCCCGGACCCCGTGAACGACGGGCAGTGGCACCAGGCCGTGCTCACCGTGAACACCAACGGTGAGCAGACCCTCAACCTGGACGGCCAGCAGGCCGACACCCGCACCGGCCAGCAACTGGACTTCACCGGCGAGAACGTCGTCTCCATCGGCGCCGGCTACCTGTCAGGATCCTGGCCCTCCCTGCCCTCGAACAACCCCCAGGGCTACTTCAACGGCTCCATCGCCGAGGTCTCCACCTTCAACCAGGCCCTCAGCACGCAGACCGTCGCAGCCCAGTACGCCGCCCGCGGCACCTCCAACGGCGCCACCCCGGTCACCACCGCGACCGTGACCGACCCCACCAACAAGACCCTCACCTACCGCTACGACCCGGCCAACGGCTCCCGCCTGATCTCGGTCACCAACGCGCTCGGCCACACCACCTCCTACTCCTACGACTCCGGCGGCTTTTTCGCCACGGTGACCGACCCGGACGGCAACTTCACCACCACCACGCAAAACACGCGCGGGGACGTGCTGTCGACCACGACCAGCGACATGCACGGTGACACCACCACCAGCTACTCCAGCTACCCGGCCGCCGGCACGTACGGCATCACCGACCCACGCAACGACGAGCCCACCTCCACCGCCGACCCGCGCTCCACCAGCGCCACCGACACCACCTACGCCACTACCTACACGTACAACTCCGCCGGGGACCTGCTCACCTCCACAGACCCCGACCAGCACGCGGTCACCAAGACATACACGGCGGGCACCGAGTCCGCCGTCGGGGGCGGCACCGAACCGGCCGGGCTCCTGGCAACCGCCAAGGACCCGAAGGGCAACATCACCAGCTACGCCTACGACAGCGCCGGCGACCTCGCCCAGGTGACCTCGCCCTCGGGACTGAAGACCACCTACACCTACGACAACCTCGGCCGGCGCCTCACCAGCACCCAGACCTCGGATACCTATCCAGCCGGCGTGACCACCAGCTACACCTACGACGGCCAGGACCGCATCGTCACCGCCACCGAACCGGCCACTACGGATGCCGTCAAGGGAACCAACCACACCCCGCAGACCACCTACACCTACGACGACGACGGCAACACCATCGCGCAGGCGGTCGCGGACACCACCGGCGGGGACACCACCCGCACCAGCGCCTGGACGTACAACTCCCACGACCAGCTCGACTCGGTCACCGACCCCGCGGGCCGCAAGACCACCTACGGCTACGACGCCTACGGCAACCGCACCGCCGAGACCGATCCCAATGGCAACGCCTACACCTACGCGTACTCACCGACCGGTGAACTGCTCACCACCACACTGACCAACTACATCGGAGACCCGGTCAACCCCTCCTCGCCCACATCGCTGGTGCTGGACTCGCGCGCCTACGACCCGGCGGGCTGGCTCGCCTCCGACACCGACGCGATGGGGCGGACCACCGGCTACTACTACAACTGGAACCACAAGCTCATCCAGGCCTACCTGGCCAACTTCCACAACCCGGATGGCTCCACCACCACCAAGGTCCTCCAGCAGGACGCCTACGACGCCGCCGGCCATCTGACGGAACAGCAGAACACCGCCGCTCTGATCGAGACCGACTACACCGTCGACCCCGCGGGCCTGGTCACCAGCTCCGTCTTCGACCCCTACGGCCAGAACAAGACCACCACCTCCAACAGCTACGACGTCGACGGCAACCTCATCTCCGCGTCCGTCACCAAGGGCAGCACCACCGAACAGACCGACTACGCCTACGACGCCTTGGGCGACGTCACCTCGCAGACCGTCCACGACGGTTCCACCAACCTGATCACCACCCACACCTACGACCAGCGCGGACTGCTCACATCCACCACCGATCCGCGCGGCAACGTCTCCGGCGCCACCCCCGCGAACTACACCACCGCCTTCACCTCAGACCAGGCCGGCCAGCTCACCCAGGTGACCGCGCCGACGGTGAACGCCGAGAAGAACGGGGCCGCCCCGCAGGCGATCCACCCCCTCACCTTCTACGGCTACGACACCTTCGGCGACCAGACCTCCGTCGACGACCCCGACGGCAACATCACCACCTACACCTACGATGCCGACGGCGAACGGGTCGCCACCTCGGGGGCTGCCTACACCCCGCCAGGGTCCACCACCTCCATCACTCCCACCGTCACCGCCCAGTACAACGCGGCCGGAAACATCACCGCCGCCACCGACGGCAACGGCAACTCCAGCAGCTACACCTACGACCAGTTCGGCAACCTGGCCCAAGCGGTTCAGCCCGCCGTAAGTGACAGCGCACCGACCACCCACACCACGTATGACGCCGACGGTGAGAAGCTGTCCATCACCGACCCGACCGGGGCGGTCACCACGTCGACCTACGACGACCTCGGCCGCACCCTGACCGTCAGCCAGGTGGTCCGGCAACCAACCACCACCACGGACACAACTACCTACGGCTACGACGCGGCAGGCAACCCCAACTCGACGACCCTGCCCGGCGGTCAGACCTCCACGGCTGCCTACGACACTGCCGGTAACCGGATCACCGCCACCGACCCGCTGGGCAACAGCACCCACTACACGTATGACCTCGACAACAGGCTGACCCAGACCACGCTGCCTGACGGCACGGCCCTCACCCGCACCTACGACCTGGCCGGACGCCAGACCGGTACGGCAAAGCTGAACGCGTCCGGCACCACACTGGCCTCCACCTCTACCAGCTACGACCCGGCCGGCAATCCCACCGCGGTCACCGACGCCAACGGCCACACCAGCAGCTACACCTACGACGCCACCAACGTCCTCACACAGCAGACCGAACCGGTCACTGCCACCTCGTCCATCACCACCAGCTTCGGCTACGACGCGGCCGGGAAGCACACCCGTTACACCGACGGCAACGGCAACGCCACCATCACCACCTACAACACCCTCGGCCTGGCCGAATCAACCATCGAGCCGAGCACTCCCTCCTTCCCGAACGTCGCCGACCGCACCACCACCATCGCCTACGACGCCGACGGCCATCCCGTCACCGTCACCCGACCCGGTGGCGTCACCGAGACCAGCACCTACAACGCCGACGGACAGCTGACCAGCCAGTCAGGCAGCGGAGCCGAGGCAACCACCACCACCCGCACCTTCAGCTACGATGCCGCCGGCCGCGTCACCTCCGCCAGCGCCCCCAACGGCACCAACACCTACACGTACAACGACCGCGGCGAGATCACCGCAGCCAGTGGACCCTCCGGCACCGCCAGCTACGCCTACAACTCCAACGGTCAACTGACCTCCCGGACCGACAAGGCCGGCACCAGCGCCTTCACCTACGACAACGCCGGAAACCTTGCGACTGCCGCCGACCCGCTGACCGGCACCACGCTGACCTACACCCGAAACACCCTCGGCCAGGTCACCGGCATCTCCTACGGCAGCGGTGCCGCCAGCCAAAGCCTCACCTATGACGCCCAGCACCGGCTGACCGGCCAAACCCTCACCGCCCCCGGTGGTGCCACTGAAGCGGCCACCAGCTACGGCTACGACACAGCAGGAAACATCACCTCTCAGGCCACCACCGGCACTGCCGCAGCCGCCAGCAACACCTACACCTACGACCAGGCAAACCGGCTGACCAGCTGGAACAACGGGACCACCAGCACCTCCTACGGCTACGACAACGCAGGCAACCGCACCAGCACCGCCAGTGGCTCAACCACCGCCACAGCCACCTACAACGCCCGCAACCAGCTGACATCCACCACCGCAGGCTCAGCGACCACCAACTACAGCTACACCGCCCGAGGCACCCTGGCGACGGTCACCGGCACCAGCACCGAGACCCTCACCTACGACGCCTTCGACCAACTCGTCACCGACGGCACCACCAATTACACCCACGACGCCTTCGGCCGCCTTGCCACCGCAGGATCGGCAACCTTCACCTACAACGGCACCGACAACACCATCGTCTCCGACGGCACCGACACCTACAGCCGTGGCCTCGGTAACCAGCTGATCGGCATCAGCAACAGTGCGGGCGCATCCCTGGCCTACACCGACCAGCACGGCGACCTCAGCGCCACCTTCACCGCAACTGGCACAGCCCTGGCCGGCTCCACCGCCTATGCCCCCTACGGGCAGGTCATCGCCAGCAGCGGCACCAGGCACGACCTCGGCTACCAAGGTGGCTGGACCGACCCCACCACCAGCCGAACCGCCACCGCCAGCCGCTGGTACGACCCGGCAACCGGCAACTTCACCAGCCACGACGCCACCTCCCAGCCCCCCGCCCCCTCCGTCAACGCCAACCCCTACACCTACGGCAACGACAACCCCCTCACCAACGCCGACCCCTCCGGCAACAGCTCCTGCTACAGCGCGCCCTACACCCCCGCTCCGGAACCGAGCTCCAACTGGCAGCCGGCAGGCGACGGTGGTGGCGGAGACACCGGCGGCGGTGGCGGAGGCGGCGGAGGGGGTTACACCGCGCCGCACGATGTCACCAGCACGTACGACGCGACTCAGGGCGACGACATCTGGAACACCCTCGAAGTGGTGGGCCTGGGCATCATTTTCGGCGTAGCTGTTGTAGCCGCCGTCGTCACCGGGGTGGGCGAAGTCGCCGCCGGACTGGCAGCGATAGGCGCAGGCCTCGCAGCCGCCTTCGACTTCGGGTACTCCAGCTGCGACGTCGCAATCAGCCACCCCGCACCGCCGCCGCCCCCGCCGCCGACCGCGCAGATGGGCCTGCGTGAAAACCCGGGCGCTCGCCCCAGTGGCCAAGCCGACGGTGCCAGCCCCAAGATCGACCCGTCCAAGTTCAAGGTGGTCGCCACTGTGGCTGCCGCTGCCGCAGCCCAGGCAGGCCACCAGCCGCTCGCCAACGGCGGAACCTCAGCGGCTGCCGCAAACGCACTGGCCTCGCTCACCGCGGCGGGGGCTACCGCGGCGTTCTGCACCCTGACGGGGGCGTGCACGCCCCAAGACGATCAGTCGGACCCGGGGTGTCAAGTCGACGGTGCTGGATGGACCGACTATGGACCAGTCGACATCGGCCATGGCGGACGCGCGACTGGAGTGACGGCGTGCCTGGACAGCAGCTACTTGGAGTCACATCCGGGCACCTCGACCGAGACCAACAAGGGCGAGGGGATCGTTCCGCCAGGCTATGACTGGGCGCGAAAGTACGTCGGTTATTTGGGCGGCAAGCCGAGTGGTGTGAACGCCTGCCACCTCCTGGGCGCACAATTGAGCGGCTCCGGCACCAATCTCGAAAATCTTGCGACCTGCGGAACGGATGGAAACTCGTACGTCGGGAAGCCCAATAAGCCGATCAAGCCGATGGATAGCATGCTGCATTTCGAAGACAAGGTGCGGCAGGCAGTGGATGACGGCAACATCGTTCTCTATCGGGTGACGCCGGTATATTCCGGTAGTCGAACCGTGCCGTACGAGATGCAAATGTCATACGTTTCCTGGGATCGCTCCGGAAGACTCAGCGGTGCCGCATCGGACACCGTTTCCAACCTCATATACACTGCGGGTAGCGGATGGAAGAACCTTGGCACAGCGGTCGACAGCCGAACCGGCGCCGATGCCCCCGTCGCCGGTCAGTAGCGCCGTGGATGTTCCACGAGAGAGGACTCGTATATGGGCCAGCCGGCTATGAGTCACCCCGCGATCCTGCGCCTTGGTCAGGCACTCGAAGCGCCTCCGACCGGTGGTGACCGCGTCGACTGGGACGCCCTGTTCGAGGAGTCGGGTCTGCGGTTGCCCGAGGACTACCGTGCCTTCGTCGAGGTCTATGGCGGGGGGGAAATCGATGAGTACCTTTCGGTAAGTACCCCGCCGGTTGCGGAGTCAGCCTATGGCGATCTGCTGGATGGGTTGAACCCATCGCTCCGTCCAGCAGATCTGGAGTTCTTGGCAGGTCACTTTGCCGGCGGTGCAACGCCGGAGGTATTGGCCTTCGGTGGCACTGCGAGCGGTGACGCAGTCTTCTGGCTGTGCACTGACACTGATCCCGACAAATGGAGTGTCGCCGCCTTTAGGCGCCAGTCACCCTACGGAACCGTTCCCTGGACGGTTTTCAGTGGCGGGATGGTGGAGTTCCTGCTGGCCGTCTTTGGCGGGAACCTCCAGCCTTTCAGTGACCGCACCCTTACCCAAGGGCCGCACGAATTTCTCGGTTGGCGGGCCATGAGAGGCTTCTGAAAGCCAGTTGCTGCTGGCATCCTTCTCGGCAGCCCAGGGCTGCGTCGTTCTCGCGGGGTGCTTAATCACCTGATGTCCAAGGGGGCGAGGGGCCTGGCGGGGTTGCGGGCGTAGTGGCGGAGGCCCTCAGCGGTGCTTGCGCGGCCGGTGAGCCGGGGACCAGGTTTCGGTCGGGGACACGCCCTAGTCGTAGGACGTGCCGAACCACCCGGCCGGGTGCCGCGCAGGAGGTGAGCCAGCGCGGCACTGAGGAGGAGACTTCATGTCCGTCTACGGATCAGGCGTGATCGAGGACGGCCTCGCCATCTCCCGCCAGAATGAGGGCGCCCCGGGTGACGGGCCCCATGACGTCTGGTTCGTCCCGTCCCCGGACTGGCTGGAGGGCGTTTCGGCGCTGTATCCGGCCTGGCCGGCAGCGGGAAGTCTGATCTGCTGGGGGGAGGATTCGAACCAGAACGTTCTGTGCTGGTCCACCCGAGGCAGTGATCCGGATGGGTGGCCGGTCATCGTCTGGGACTCCGGCGGTCTCGACGGCGAGGCGTTCATCGAGTTCGACTGTGGCATGGCAGAGTTGCTGCTTCGGATCTTCAGTGAAGAACAGCCGTATCCCCTCAGCGAGGGACTTCTGGGAGGTGTCACCCGTCTCAGATTCGTGCATCGCAGGGAAGAGGCCCGTCTCCGGGGGCTCGGTATCAGCCCTTGGCCGGACGCTTGAGCCTGGCCGTCGACCAGGCGCAGCCTTGTGCCCAGGAAGCGGGCGCGCGGCTGGCGTCTGGCACTTCACGAGCCAACTGCCAGACTTACCCGCGTACTTCGGTGCGGGCGGTTGCGGGGCATGGCCAGCACCAGCTTCCCCTGGCGGCCATGCTCGCCCTCACCGCAGACCCCCCTCTGGTCCACCGGCACCTGGGGCCACTCCGGCGCCTACGCCACCCTCCAGAACGACGGCAACTTTGTCGTCTACAAGAGCGGCGGCGGCCCCAGCACCGGCGGCGCCCTGTGGTCCACCGACACCTACAAGGACGTGCCCTGACACAACTGACCACACAGGAATGAGACCCTGACCGACTGCTCTGTCCGGCCGCCGCCTGGCAGAGCAATCCGGTTTTCTCGTCGCGTCGGGCGTGGGTGTACCCGGCCGCTGGCGCCCGCTCCAGTGCGGTGGACAAGTCGGGCGCGTGGTCAGCGAGCATCGTCAGCCCCTCGTGCAGGTAGCGGTAGGCGGTCGGCAGCGAGATTCCGTCGTCCCGGGCGAGCTGGGCCAGCCGGGTGTCGTCGACGAACCAGCGCAGCACGAGCACCGCCTGCCGGAAGACGCCCAGCGCGCGAGTGCCCCTGCGAGTGCCGAGCAGTTCACGATGCCCGCGCAGCAGCTTCGTGAGATGCTCCGCGGTCCCCCTGCGGACATCCAGGACAGCGGTGTAGGTGATACTGGAGGGCACGTGGAGCCTCTGATTGTACGGAACGTGATCTTCGCAGACGTGTTCTTACCAGGGGCTTCATCCCTGCCTGACGCCAGGTCGACATCCCGCCGACCGGCCTGTCATCGGGCACAGCAACCGTCGCGTTGTCGTGAAGACCTCAGTGAACTGGCGCAGTCAACCAGGAACAGACCGGAGTGTTTCGTGGAGTTGACCAGAATGCGTTGCACCATGCTCGTCGTCCTCGGTGCGGTGCTCACCGTGGGTGGCTGCACGTCCGGTACGGCCCACGAGGCCAGCAGTACAGCCGGTGCTCCGGCAACGTCCGCGGCGGGTCCAGCGGCGATCGAGATGATGGATGACATCACCGCGGTGTTCGAGAACGGTGCCACCGCTCCGCAATACGCCTACATTACCGATCTGCACGACGGCTGTGGATACACGGCGGGGTGGATCGGGTTCTGCAGCCAGAGCGGCGACATGCTCGCGTTGGTCAAGAGGTACAACGCAGTCGCAGCCCACAACGTGCTCGCGAAGTACTCCTCCGTCCTTCAGCGACTGGCCGACTCGGGAAGTGACGACACCGGCGCGCTGGGCGCGGCGTTCGTGCGCGACTGGAAGAAGGCCGCCCTGGACCCGGCCTTCCGGAGGTTGCAGATCCAGGTGGGACACGACACGTACCTCGCCCCTGCCATGAAGCTGGCCGCGCAGGAGGGGGTGAAGAGTGAGCTGGGTCTGGAGAACCTCTACGACACCGCCCTGATGATGGGCCAGACTTCCGACGACTGCGACGGCATGCTGAAGATCGCCCACGAGACCGACAAGCTGCTCGGGGGCAACCCGGCCTCCGGGGTGAACGAGGTGACATGGCTGGCCCGGTTCAACACTGCCCGCCGCAAGCACATGGAGCACCCCTGCACCGCCGGCCGCGAGAACGACTGGCCGCAGGCGGTCGACCGGTCGCAGGCTCTGCAGGAGCTCGCGGACCACGGCGAGTGGGATCTGAAGGCTCCGCTGACCGTGGGCGCCGACTTCAGACTGACCATCGGCAGGCCGCGGGACTGACGCGTCCTTCACGGCGCCGACCCGCTCATCTGCTTTGCGGACTTTTTTCGCGTGCTTCAACAGTTTCTGTACGACAAGCAGTTTTAAGCCACTAGTGTCTGGATCTCGTGCAGACCATTCCGGAGGGCTCGGCGCCCGCCGGGGACAGCGTGACGCGAGAGGCGTCGCCGTCTCCCGACATCCCCATTCAGGAGCCGCCCCACGGGCCTGCCGTGGCCGGTTCCCCGGCCGAGCCCACCGGCGACACACGGAACCTAAGTGGCCTGCCGATACGACGCCTCACCCCCAAACCCATCTTCGTCGACATGTCAGGAGGCCGCCGCAGGCGGCTGCGCATCCTGGTGGCGGCGTTGGTGACTCCGGCAGCGGCCTACGTCGCCCTGCTCGTCAGCACCTTCCTGGGCGGCCCGACCCTGCCGGCGCTCCTGCCGCACCCCCTTCGGCCCCAACCGGGCGCCGTCGCAGAGCACGCGCACGAGATGCACCGGGCCGGGACATCCCCGACGGCCGCGGCGGCCGGCACCGCTCAGCGGCACCGGAGCGCGGGCCTGGCGACGACCGTGTCGAAGGCCATCGGCGGCACGTCCGCCAAGGCGAAGTCACCCTCGACGGTGAAATCGTCCCCGACGCCGAAACCGTCCCCGACCGCGACGCCGTCCCCGAGTCCGACGGGGTCCCCGAGTCCGACGCGGTCCCCGAGTCCGACGCGGTCCAAGGGCCCCAAGCCGCCCCCGCACCCGAAGCAGACCCCGACCGGGCCGCCCTCTGCCTCACCCACCCACGGCACACTCGGGCTCTGACGGCCTACCAGGTCCTCCGTCCTCTGCTCCACGCCCGCAGTTCCATTCCAGAACTCGTCACTCATCCCAGAAATCACCGATGTGAGCTCTTCCCCACGGCGTGGCCGTACCGCCCGCGAAACGCCGGTGCGCACCCACTGGGTGCTGCTGGCGACCATGGTGCTGACCCTCACCCTCACGCTGCTCGTCGAGGGTTACACGCAGCACATGTTCGGCTTCCAGGACGATGGCGGGAACCCCCCGCAGGGACCCGCAGACCAGGTGCCGCCCTCGGTCGAGAACGGCGGCCCAGTGATCTCGTCCACCGGATCCACACCGGTCTCGCTCACCCCACCGGCGCACACTGTGGTACTCACCTTCGACGACGGCCCGGACCCGACCTGGACCCCCAAGGTCCTGGCGACGCTGGAACGGCACCATGTGCCCGCGACCTTCTTCCTCGTGGGCACCGGCGTGGCCACACACCCCGGACTGGTCGCCCGGATGGCGAAGGATCACGACGAACTCGGCCTGCACAGCTTCACCCATCCCTACCTGCCCGCCCTGCCCAACTGGCAGCGCACGCTGGAGATGCGGGAGGACCAGCTCGCGGTGGCCGGCGCCTCGGGAGTCATCAGCAGCCTTTTCCGGCCCCCCTACTCCTCCAGCGCCGACGCGGTGGGCAACGCCGACTGGTCCGTGATGCGACAGCTCGGCCGGCAGGGCTACCTGACTGTGCTCGTCACCCAGGACAGCGAGGATTGGCAGAAGCCCGGCGTGCAGCGGATCGTCCACAACGCCACCCCGCCCAAGTCCACCGGCCAAGTGATTCTCTTCCACGACGCTGGCGGTGACCGCGCACAGACCATCGCCGCGCTCGACAGACTGATCCCACGACTCAAGGCGCGCGGCTACCGCTTCCAGACGGTCAGCCAAGCCTTCCACCTCACCGGCGCCAACCGCCCGGCCTCCACGAGCCAGCACCTGCTCGGCGTCGGGCTGCTGTGGCTGCTCAAGGGGGCGCTCTGGGGTCTCGACGGACTCGACCTGCTCCTGCTCGTAGCCGGAGTGCTGGGCATCCTGCGCGCCGTGATCTCCGTGATCGCCGCTGCCAGGCACCGGCGGCATGCCAAGACGGCGTGGGGACCGCCCGTCACCGAACCGGTGTCGGTGATCGTCCCCGCCTACAACGAGTCGGCCGGTATCGAGGCGACCGTCCGGTCCCTGGTCGCATCGGACCACCCGGTCGAGATCATCGTCGTGGACGACGGCTCCACCGACGGCACCGCCGACATCGTCGAGGCACTCGGCCTGTCGGGCGTACGGGTGATCCGCCAGCAGAACGCGGGCAAGCCCGCCGCCCTCAACACGGGGATCGCCGCCGCCTCGCACGAGATCGTGGTCATGATGGACGGCGACACGGTCTTCGAGCCGGACGCGGTCCGCCATCTGGTGCAACCGTTCTCCGACCCACGGATCGGAGCGGTCTCCGGCAACGCCAAGGTCGTCAACCGGCGCGGCCTGCTGGGCCGTTGGCAGCACATCGAGTACGTCGTCGGCTTCAACCTGGACCGGCGGCTCTTCGACCTGGCCCGGTGCATGCCCACCGTGCCGGGCGCGATCGGCGCCTGGCGCCGGGCCGCACTGGTGCGCGTCGGCGGTGTCTCCGAGGCGACACTCGCCGAGGACACCGACCTCACCATGGCGATCTGGCGGGATGGCTGGCGCGTGGTCTACGAGGAGAAGGCGATTGCCTGGACCGAGGCTCCCGCTTCCCTCGGCGCCCTGTGGCGGCAGCGTTACCGCTGGTGCTACGGGACCCTGCAGGCGATGTGGAAGCACCGCCGGGCCGTCCGCCAGAGCGGCGCGGCCGGCAGGTTCGGCCGACGCGGGCTGCTCTTCCTGCTGCTTTTCCAGGTGCTGCTGCCGTTGTTCGCACCCTTGGTCGACGTGCTGAGCGTGTACGGGGTGATCTTCCTCGACCCTGTCCACGTACTGCTGCTGTGGTGCTCGTTCCTGCTCATCCAGGTAGTCACCGGGGCCTATGCGTTCCGCCTCGACGGCGAACGGCGCGGACCGTTGTGGAGCCTGCCGTTCCAGCAGTTCGTGTACCGACAGCTGATGTACCTCGTGGTGGTCCAGTCGGTCGCCACGGCCCTGTCCGGCAGCCGACTGCGCTGGCAGCGCATGGAACGCTACGGCTCCCACCAGGAAGCACCACTGTCACCGGCAACGGGGGCCCGGGGCTGACGGCAGCGGTTGCCCTGCTGGCAGCCACAGTCACAGCCCGAACTGCCGTCATAGCCGCAGCCGCAACCCCCGCAGTGGTTCACCGTCGACCAAGCGCAGAGCATCCTGGACGAACTCCCCGCCGAGTGGCGGACGATGTGTCTGCTTGGCTTCTACACCGGACTGCGCTGGGGTGAACTCTCCGGCCTGCACCGCCACCGCATCGACCGGCGCCGCTCGCGCCTGTTCGCGGTGGAGGTCAACACCAAGAGCGGTATCAAGGAGTACCCCAAGAGCTCCAAGAGCCGCCGGGAAGTCCCGCTCCCACCGCACGTCCTGGAGCCGCTCGACCGTCACATCCACCGGCTCGACCATGACGCGCTGGTCTTCACCACCATCACCAAGGGCCGCTCCGGACGCCGCCTCGACGACGGCAACTGGCGACGGCAAACCTGGTGGCCGGCCGTCGAAAGCGCCTACTACTTCGACACCGACGGCGAGCAACACCTCGTCCGGCACTACCCACCGCACTCCATGCGCCACACCTGCGCCTCCTGGCTCGTCCAGAAAGGAGTCTCCCTCTACGAGGTCCAGCACCTCCTCGGACACGAGAGCTTCCAGACCACCCAGCGCTACGCTCACCTGCAACCGGACGCGCACAAGGCCGTCCTCGGAGCCTGGGAACGCCTGGACGTTCCGCTGACAATCGCCGCATAAACGTTTCTCCGCCCTGTCCTCCACGGACAGGGCGGAGGCGTCATGTGAGGACCAGGCACCTCCAGTGGGCGGGACCGTGATCACGGATGGTCGGGGTGGTCCTCCGTGGGAAGCGATCAGCGGCCCTGGGCGTCGACGGCCAGGGGTGAGCATAGAGGTCGCCGCGCAGCAGCTCTCGCAGAGCCTCACGGCTGTCCGGCGGAGTCCGCAGTGGCGAGCCAAGCGGGTCGATCTTCGCTGCGTACTCTTCGGCCCACTGCAGCCATTCCGGCTCGACCGCCAGAGTCGATGCGCTGTCGGCTTGTGCGCGTGCTGCGTGGCAGAAGGCGCGGATCTCGACAGCCTGATGCCACGCCTTCACCTGCTCGATCAGGACCCTCGCTCGATGCCTTTCAACTTGCTGCTCCCGCGCCTGAGCGATCGCCGCGTACCACTGACGCTGCTGCTCGGCCTCGCGGAGCTTCCTTTCACGCTGCTGGCGCTCGGCCTCCGACGCGAGGTGTTCGAGATCGCGCAGAAGGTGCCCCAGTCGGGACTCCAGTGACCATCGGGCTCCGTCGCTGTACGAGTACGAATGCTGGTACCGGCTTCCAGCCGGTGCGCCGATCGCCAGGCGTCCGTTGAACTCCTCGTCGTACTTGGGGAGACGCGTCCAGGGACTGCGTTGCTGCTGGCGAACCTCCTGGGGAGTCGGCTCGTGGCGCACCTTGGTCGTCCGCTCCGTGAGCGCGAGCGGAAAGGCGATAACCAGCGAGTGCACGGCTTCACCACGGTGGAGGTCGGTCTGAGTCTCCAGCGCGTAGCCGCGGTTCTCGGCCGCCGTCAGGAGCGCGTGCATGATCCGCAGGGCTCGGTCGACGAGTAGACGTGACAGGTAGAGGGGAATGACCTCGGGCCTTCCTCGGGTGTCGACCACAGTCCGGGACCTGCCGAGAGCCTTGCACGTCGCGCGGACCAGACGGTGAAGGCGGTCCACGCTTTCGGGTACATCGATGGTCGGCACTGGGGGAGGCTGGGCCGCCTTCTCCGCCTTCTCGTCGACCAGCGTGAAGACGCAGTCGCCCCACTGCCGACCGGCCCAGCGCAGCTTGTGTCCCTCCAGTACGTGGCCGTGGTGCAGCGCACTTTAGACGTCGTCTCATTTGGTGAGTCTGCGGTAGCAGATGAGGCTGCAGGCGATGGCGGTGAAGGCCAGGAAGTGTTCGGCCTTGCGTTCGTATCGG
>NZ_JBEPBF010000028.1:0-87322 GCF_040298985.1 Streptomyces sp. NPDC001093
GCAGACGAAGACGACCAAGGCGGACAGCAGGGCCAAGCCAGCGATCTGCGAGAGGTGGTTGGTTGTGGTCAGTCCGCCGTGGAACACGGCGATGAGCACCTGGGCAGCCACAGCCAGTGCGCCGATGAGGGCGGTCAGCCGCGGCCCGGCCAGGGACGCGGTCAGGGCCGGTGCGATCACCAGCAAGGGGCCCAGGTGGACGTCCGGCGGGGAATGGATGTCCACCACGGTGATCACGACGATCAGCGCAAGGGGGATTGCCACCAGCCTGCGGCCCAGCTGCTGCTCTGGGAGGCGGTCCACCGGCACACGCCCCGCACCCATACATATCGGTATACACCCGTCTGTAGTGGATGTCCCCGATGCCACGCAGTACTGGCATGGCCACGGCACTCCCTGGCCCAGCGTCCGAGACCGTGCCCGCTGCGTGCCGGTGCCGGCCGCCCTGGAGGGCCGAAGGTGGTTGGACTGGCAAGGTGCCGTTGCGCGCCCGGTGCGATACGCGCCGGATGCGTCAGGGGGTCAGGCCGGCACTGGTCAGCCAGGTGTGTTCGCAGGTCGCAGAGACGTCGCGGCCCACCCGTCCGAACCCTGGCAGGAGCGAACCCGATGCCGTACGCGAACATCAAGGTCCCCGCAGGCACCCTCACCGAGCAGCAGAAGGCGCAGATCATCGCATCGGCAGCCACGTCCTGACCGCCGCCGACAGGAGGAGATGCACCGACGCGACGTTCTCATTCGTGCAACAGCCCTGCCGGCCGCACCCGCCGTGCCGGCCCCGCCCGTCCCGGACAACGTGGAAACACCAGGCTGACCGGGCACTCCGAGCTCACCGGTCCCGCACGAGTACCGCAGCGGGTGGCAGGCACTGCCGCCCATAGGCGGCGGCGCCCGACAGGAGCACGGTGCCGTCGTCCTCGGTAGCAAGGTCTACGTCATCGCGGGCATAGCCCCGACACCTGCCGGCGGCTCCACCACCACCAACCGGGTCGAGGTCTACGACTCCCGGACCGGCCGCTGGTCGGACGTCGCTCCACTGCCGGTGGCGATGAATCACTCCAAGGCGGCGGCGGTCGGCGGCAGGATCTACGCACTCGGCGGCATGTCCGGTGGGGAATCCTGGCAGGCGCTGCGCGACGCCTATGACTTCGACCCGCGCACGAACCGGTGGTCCTCCGTGCCCTTGAGGCCACCGGGCACCGAGCGGCCGTGACCGGGGGCAGGCCCACGTACGGGGTGAGGTCTACGCCCTCGACCTGCGCACCCGTCGGTGGGGCCGGCGTGCCTCCATGCCGACGGCCCGCGGCGGCATCGCGGCGGCGGCCATCGGCATGACGGCGCGCGGCCGCCGGCAGCTCCTCGCGCCCATGCCCGTGCCCCGCCACGGCACCGCCACTGCCGCCGTGGACAACATGATCCACATACCCGGAGGAGGCACCAAGGGCGGCGGCGCCCCGGTGGACACCCACAACGCCTACCGCCCGCACGGGCGCTGGCCCGGACACGTTCCTCCGTAGCGTCGACCTGGAACACACCACAGGAGGTGGATCGTTGTCGCCGCCCCACTGTCCCGGGGCCGTGCGGGGCAGTCGGCAGGGTTCAATCGGCGCATTCCCGGCCGTCGGAGTAGATCACCAGTGTCTGTTCCGGCTGTTCGGCCAGGTGGAACGCGGTGTAGGCGAAATCGACCGTCCCGCGTCCCGGGCTCCGTAGCCGTTTACGTCCGCCGTGCCGGACTTGGACGTCGTACTGCGGCCACCAGGCACGCACTTGCGGGCTGCCCGCGGTCAACTCGTCGATCAGCCGGGTGTACCGGACGTCGCCCGCGTGGCGTCCGGCCAGCGTCCGCAGCCGGGCAAGCAGGCCGCGCGCCTCGGGCTCCCAGTCGACCAGAACGTCCCGGGCCGCAGGTTCGAGGAACACCCAGCGGGCGAAGTTCGCCGGACGGTCCGCGGCCGCGGTCAGGTGCGGGAACAGCTCGTCGGCCGCCTGGTTGTAGCTGAGCACGTCGTAGGTGCCGCCGATGATGTACGCCGGGTGCGGCTGAAGCAGGAGCGGGACTGCCGCCACCTCGGCCGCGAGCGCCTCGGGTTCTTCGGGTTCGGCCGCGGGCGCGTGTCCGGCCAGCCGGAAGAGGTGAGCGCGCTCGTGCCGGTCCAGCTGCAGCACCGCGGCGAGGGCGTCGAGCACCTGCTCCGAGGCGCGGATGTCCCGGCCCTGCTCAAGATACGTGTACCAGGTCGCGCTGATCCCGGCGAGCAGCGCGAGTTCCTCCCGGCGCAGGCCCGGCGTCCGGCGTCGGCCGGTGTGCGGCAGTCCGACCTTGTCAGGGGTGATCCGCTCCCTGCGGCTGCGGAGGAAAGCGCCCAGCTCACGGCGTTGGTCCGGCTGTTGCGGCATGGTGGGATGGCACCTCTGGTTCCAGAATGAACGCGCTCTGGATACCAGGCTAAAGCCATCGCAGACTGAAGCCCGAACGGGAGGTGCGGCTGTCACCGGCGGCCTGCGGCCGGTCATCCCGGCGCCGGGCGGTCCGGGCGCGCGGACGCGTTCGGGGCGATCACCCGGCACCGGTACCGAGAAGGAAGAGGAAGACGTCATGTCGGGAATCGACGGCAAGGTCGTGGCGATCACGGGAGCCGGCAGCGGCATCGGCGAGGCGACCGCACTGCTGCTCGCCGAGCGAGGCGCGCGGCTCGTGTTGGGTGCGCGCCGGTCCGAGCGCCTCGCGGAGTTGGTGGCGCGGATCGAGAAGTCAGGCGGAGCGGCCGTGCAGACCCGTACGGACGTGACCCGACGGGACGACCTGCACGCCCTGGTCGCGTTGGCGGGCGAGCGATTCGGTCGGCTCGATGTGCTGGTCAGCAACGCCGGGGCCGGCACGATCTCGCCTCTCGACGATCTGCGGGTCGACGAGTGGGACCAGATGGTCGACGTCAACATCAAGGGCGTGTTGCACGGGATCGGCGCCGCGCTGCCGGTCTTCCGGGCCCAGGGCACGGGCCAGTTCATCACCATCGCCTCCACGGCCGCATTTCGCATCGTGCCGACCATGGCGGTCTACGCCGGTACCAAGCTCGCGGTCCGCGCCATCTGTGAGGGCCTGCGCCAGGAAGCCGGTGACTCCTTGCGGGTGACCACCGTCTCGCCCGGCGTCATCGGGACCGGCTTCGCCGAGGCATCAACCAATCCGCAGGTCCGAGCGGAGATCACGAAGATGCGGGACCGGATCGCGATCCCGCCCGAGGCGATCGCCCAAGCCATCGCCTTCGCCATCGAGCAGCCGGCCACGGTCGACGTGAACGAGATCGTCGTCCGGCCCACAGCCCAGAACTGAACCCGCCCAAGTCCGAGGCGCATTGCGGCCCCGGACGCCCATCGCTCCTCGAGGCCCTGGCCTCCAACCGCTCCGAGCAGGTGCGGCGGTGCAGAGCACGGACGGAATGCACACGGATGCCTGCCGGTCGGCCCCTACACCGACGACGTCCAGCGGCTGGTCACCAGCCTCGCTCGCCGCACCGGCCTCCGGCGACCACCGGCTCGATCCCGCACACCGCTGCCCGGCCGCCGTCGACGACGCCGTCACGGCCTACCGTGCGCTGCTGGACGCCGGGGCCACGGTCACGGGGGAGCCGGCCGGGGCCGGTCTGGCGACGGCAACCCTGCCCGCCGCCCGGCGCGCAGGTCTGATGTTGTTCGCAGCGTCGGTGAACGGCGCGGTCGAGCCGCCCAGCTTGCCGTGTGCGACGGTGCCGAAGACGGCGAGGGTGCCCAGGATGTAGATGACGGCGCAGATGAGTGTGCCGTAGACGGCGGCGCGGGGGGGGCGTTGCGCTCCGGGTCGCGGACCCGGATCACGCCACCCAAGGAAGGCCTGTTCAGCTCCCTGTAGCGAGCCGACGGACAGGCCTGGCGGCCGGGTGGTTCAGACCCGCGCGGGCCCGGGCCTTCTCCCCCGCAGCCAGGCGCGCAGACCTCGCTTGGTCCGGGCCGCGGCCTGTTCGGCGCCGCGGTCTGCCCGGCGGGCCGAGGACGGTGCGGCCGCCCGCACCACCGGCGTGCCGTGCCAGTCGAACGCTCGGGCCGCGGGCTCGCCCTTCGGCTCGGGCGGCCACTGCAGCGGTGGAGCGCTCGGCCCGGACGCCACCGCCACCCGGCCGCCCTCCGGCCCGGGTGCCCCCAGCAGCGGCTCGGCGGCCCAGGCCTCAGCCGACTGCGCGCCGGTCTCCGACAGCGCCGCTACGGCTTCCCCCGTGGGTCGTGTGTCCGTGCGGGCCAAGGGCGGGATGGGTCGTGCGACGGCTCGCACGGCCGGTGCGGTGCGACGGACGGCCGGGCTCGGGGCCGGTGAGTGGGCGCGGGCCTCCTCGAGCACATGAGCCAGTTCGCTGCGGAGCCACTCGATCTCGTCCGCGTCCTGCGCGGTCGTGATCCGTTCGGCGAGGTCGGCGGCAGGCGATCCCGGAATGTCGTGACCGGGTGGCGCGGGCCGGAACCGGTTCACATAAGAGCGTTCGTAGGGATCCTTGACGACGTCCGCGATCTCGACGCGCGACAGGAAGGCTGCCACGGCGCCGGCCCGAGCCCACGGATCGTCCGCTTGCCTCAGCAGGAACCCGAGCTGGCGTCCCCGCCAGTTGCGGGCACGCAGGTCCACTCCGGCCTCCAACTGGCCCCGCAGGTTCTCGGGCGTACGTCCCTTGAGCAGATGGGCGTTCTCGGTGTCCGAGGTGAAGTTCCGCAGGTCGTCGGCCAGATACAGCCAGACCACGGCACGATAGCGGTTGAGGTACCACTTCACCGGTACAAGCAGGCCCAGGCGGGCGAGGCGGGTGAACCGCCCGGCCGGGATCTTCATGAGGGCGGCACCCTCGGTCGTGCCGACCACCCGCACCCGGTCACGGAGAACGTCAGGATAGGTCTCCTGCGCGCGAAGGCGGTCGATCTCCGCGCGCTCCACCCTGCGGTCTCCTCCCCCGCCCTCGTCGGGCACGGTCCGGATGTGGCCGAGGTGAACGGCGAGGTCGAACTCGCCTCGTTTGAGGCCCAGTTCCCGAGCGGCATGGCTCCGGGTGCAGGTGGTGGGCCGGCTCGGGCTGAAGGTGCTTGCCGACATGGTCGCACTCCCCCGTGGAGTCGTTGGCTCACGCCCTGTGCGTTCGCCGTGCACCCACCGTAGCCAATTCGGCGCAAGGCGTGGCAGCCCTGTGGATAACTCTGCGACGCGAAGAGAAACCGCAGGTCAGGCGTCTGCGGTAGGGGTTCGCTCCGGTTGCCTGGCGTCGACGCCGAGGTGCTCTCCGACGCGATTGACGAGCAGGGTCATCTCGTAGGCGATCTGGCCGATGTCGGCCTCCGCGCCGCTGAGCACGCACAGGCAGCTGCCGGTGCCGGCCGCGGTCACGAACAGCACCGCATCGTCGTACTCGATCATGGTCTGGCGTACCCTGCCGGCGCCGAAGTGGCGTCCCGATCCCTTGGCGAGGCTGTGCAACCCGGATGCCACGGCGGCCAGATGCTCGGAGTCCTCACGTCGTAGGCCCGTGCTCGCGCCCGTGACCAGCCCGTCGTTCGACAGGACCAGCGCGTGCCGCACGTCGTCCACTCGCTCGGTCAGATCGTCCAGGAGCCAGCCGAGTCCCTGGTTCTGCGCCATCTCCGTCTCCCCGTGTGGTGTCTCCCCCTGGCTGGAGGAACTCCCCGCCAGCCTTCCCCACGTCCGGCGTCCGGGCAAGCAGGATGGGCACATGGCACAGAAGATGACCGACGAGGAATGGCGGGCGTTCGTCTCGCACGGTACCCGGACCGGCAAGCTGTCCACCGTTCGCGCCGATGGGAGCCCTCATGTGGCGCCGATCTGGTTTCTGCTGGACGGTGACGAACTGGTCTTCAACACAGGCAAGGACACGGTGAAGGGGCGCAATCTCGCCCGGGACGGGCGCGTCGCCCTGTGTGTGGACGACGACCGTCCGCCGTTCCACTTCGTGGTGCTGAACGGCCGCGCACGGCTGTCGGAGAACCTGGAGGAGGTGCGTCATTGGGCCACCCGGATCGCCGCCCGGTACATGGGTGAGGAGCGCGCCGAGGAGTACGGCGCCCGCAACGGCGTTCCGGGCGAACTGCTGGTCAGGGTCCCGGTCGACCAGGTGGTGGCCGTGAAGGATCTGGCGGCCTGAGCGACGGGCTCAGCCGACCGAGTCCAGGAGCCGGGCGGTGTGCATCCGCCCGGCGTACTCGACGAGCCGGATCAGGACCTCCTTGCCGGAGTCCCGGTCACGGGCGTCGCACAGCACCACGGGAGTGCCGTGGTCGAGGTCGAGGGCACGCGAGACGTCGTGTGCGCCGTAGGTGCGGGCGCCCGCGAAGCAGTTGACGGCCACCACGAACGGGATGCGCCGGTGCTCGAAGTAGTCGACGGCGGGAAAGCAGTCCTCCAGGCGCCGGGTGTCCGCGAGGACGACGGCGCCGAGGGCGCCCTGGGACAACTCGTCCCAGAGGAACCAGAAGCGGTCCTGTCCTGGTGTGCCGAAGAGGTAGAGGGACAGGCCGGAGCGGATGGTGATGCGGCCGAAGTCCATGGCGACGGTGGTGGTGACCTTCTGGTCCACGCCGTCGGTGTCGTCCACCAGTTGCCCTGCCTCGCTGAGCAGTTCCTCGGTGCGCAGCGGCCGGATCTCGCTGACGGCCCCGACCAGGGTCGTCTTGCCGACGCCGAAGCCGCCGGCGACCAGTATCTTCAGCGCCAGGGCGGTGGTGTCGCCGACGGCTTCGGAGTGCTCGGTGACCATGATCACTTCTCTCGGGATGGCCGGCTTCGGCCGGCGTCCGTCTGCTGCGGGCGCGAAGGCAGCATCATGACAACGGGGCCGCGCCCGCGGGCTGTTGGACCGAAACCCACCTGATGTGACTGACTCGCGTCCGGTCGGAGGCGGAACGCGTACGGATCGGCCTGCCGAGCGGCGTGCGGCGGCTTCGGAACGTTCATCACAGGGCTCGCAATCCCTCGATGACCTCGCGCAGGATCCGCTCGTCGGGCAGGTGGGCCGGCGGCACGGGACGGCTGATGACCACGCAGCCGAGTTCCAGGAGGTCGCCGAGGAGCACCCTGACGACGCCGACGGGAAGGTCGGCGTCCGCCGCGAGTTCGGCGACGGACTGTGTCTCCGTGCGGCACAGTTCGATCAGGGTGCGGTGTTCGGGGCCGAGCGCCGCGTCCTCGAGCGCCGGTGCCGCGGGGTCGAGGGTGACGAGGGCGATCAGGTCGAAGCGCACCCCGGTGGGACCCGGCTGGGTGCGCCCGCCCGTCATCGCGTACGGGCGCACGAGTGGTCCGGCTTCGCCGTCGTACCACTGGCTGCCCGGCTCCCACGGACCGGCGCTGTGGTTCTCGGTCATCTGTGCCGCCTGTTCCGGGTCATCCGGCTGCGGGCGGCTGCGCGGTGACCCGCGGCGGCGTGTACAGGTGCTCGCCGACTCGTTTGACCAGGCGCGCCATCTCGTAGGCGACCAGCCCGATGTCGGCGGTCACGGCGGTGAGTACGGCGAGGCAGGAACCGTCACCGGCGGCGGCCACGAAGAGGAACGCGTCGTCCATCTCGACCATGGTCTGCCGCACGCCACCCGCTCCGAAGTGCCGTCCAGCGCCCTTGGCGAGGCTGTTGAAGCCGGAGGCCACGGCGGCGAGGTGTTCGGCGTCCTCGCGCGCGAGGCCGGTGGAGGCGCCGACGGCCAGTCCGTCGTTGGAGAGCACGACGGCGTGCCGTACCTCGTTCACGCGCATCACCAGGTCGTCGAGCAGCCAGTCCAGTTCGCCGGAGCGCTGGCCGGCCCTCGTGTTCGGGTCCTGGATCATGCCGGGTCTCCTTCGCTGTGGTCACTGCCCGTTTCGGGGTCCGGGGCGGCGCCGCGCCCGGGCTGTCTGCCGCCGCCGCGAGCCCAGCCGTCGCGGTAGGCGGCCATCCGGTCCCGTACCAGTTCGGGGGTGCGCCGTTCGTCGCTGTGCCGTGTGGTCTCCTGCGCCGGCTCCTGGGAACGCTGCTGCCGGAGCTGAGGGGCGAGGCTCGCCTGGCGCACACGGCGTGGGAGGTTGTCCGAGCTCTCGGAGTCGTTGGGCGGTCGGTGCAGCCTCAAGGCGGTGACTCCGGGGGGTGGGGTCTCGTCTCCGGTTCCGTGGGGGCGTGGCTCGTCGACGGCGCCATGAGGGCCGGGAACGGTGACCGCGAGGGCTGGCCGATCCGGCCGTGCGGCGACGGCCTCTTGATGTGGACTTGTGCCGGGCACGCGCGCGTACTCGCGTTCCGGGTCCTGACGGGACTGTTCACCTTGACGAGAGGAACGTTCCGTCGCGCCGGTGTGCAGCAGCGCGGTGGGCAGCAGGACGACCGCGGTGGTGCCTCCGTAGGGCGAGGTCCGCAGATGCACCCTGACGTCGTGCCGGGAGGCGAGCCGGCTGACCACGAAAAGTCCGAGCCGGTCGCTGTCGAACAGGTCGAGTGCCTCGGACTGTTCGATGCGGCGATTGGCCTCCGCGAGGGTTTCGGCGCCCATGCCGAGACCCCTGTCCTCGATCTCCAGGGCGTAGCCGTTGCCGACGGGCTCGCCGGTGACGCGCACACGCGTGTGGGGCGGGGAGAACTGGGCGGCGTTCTCGACGAGTTCGGCGAGCAGGTGGGTGAGGTCGGCTACGGCGGCACCGCTGACATGGGCTTCGGGGAGCTGACGCACCTCCACGCGCGCGTAGTCCTCGATCTCGGATACGGCGGCCCGTACGACGTTGGTCAGGGACACCGGCATGCGCCAGGCCCTACCGGGTGCGGCGCCGGAGAGGATGATCAGGCTCTCGGCGTGCCGCCGCATGCGCGTGGTGAGGTGGTCGAGGCGGAACAGGTCGCTGAGCTCGTTGGGGTCCTCCGAGCGGCGCTCCATGCTGTCCAGGAGGCTCAGCTGGCGGTGGACCAGCACCTGGCTGCGGCGGGCCAGGTTGACGAAGACGCCGGAGATGCCGCTGGCGAGTTCGGCGCGTTCCACGGCAGCGCGCAGGGCGGCGCGGTGCACGGTGGTCAGGGCTTCGGAGACCTGACCCGTCTCGTCCTCGGCGGGTGGTCCGGCGGGCGCCTCCGCCTGGATGTCGATCTCCTCGCCCGCGCGCAGTCTGCGCATCGCTTCGGGGAGTTTGCGGCGGGCGATCTCCAGGGCGTCGTTGCGCAGGCTCACGAGTTCGACCACGAGACCGCGTCCGATGCGGACGGAGATGACGAGCGAGGCGGCGACGGCGGCCAGGCCGAGGACAACGGCGGCGCCCGCGGGGCTGAGCAGGCCGCGCGTGACCGGGTCGGCACGGCCCGCGACGGCCCGGCCCGTGTCCGCCGCGATGCCCTGCATTCCGTCCTGCACGCGCGCGTGGGCGGCGTTCCAGGCGGCCTGCGGTGCCGCGTCGGCCGGCTTGCCGCCGGGCCTGGCAGCGATGATCTTGTCCTCGGCGGCACCGAGGGCAGTGTAGGCGTCACTGCCGGCCAGATCCTGCCAGGCGGCACGCTGGGCGGTGGGCAGGTCGGCGACCGCGGTCTCGGTGAGGGTACGGCGCGCGGCGACGGCGGCGCCGAAGAGCCGTAGCCGTTCGCCCTGCAGCTGCGCGGCGGTCCGCGCGCTGCCGAGCAGCGTGTCCTCCTGGGCGAGCGCCTCGGCGGCCCGGCTGAATTCGAGCAGCACGCGCGCGTCGGAACCGACATCGGCCCGCTGGATGCCGGTGAGGGCGCCGTCCACGGCGAAGGCCGCGCCGATGGTCTTCGTGTACTGCGCGTACACCGTGTCCCAGCTGGCCTTGCGGTCGAGTACGGCCGTGCGCAGGGCGCGCAGGTGCTCGGCACCGGTGACGAAGAGGCCGAGGCGTCCGGAGACACCGGCGGGCAGTTCCTCGCTGTCGGCGACGGTGTTGTGGCCGCCGAGCCGCAGCTCGGCCACGGCCCCGTCGGTACGGGTGGCGAGGCCTCGCAGGTCGGTGTCGTCGCCGGCGCCCGGCGCGGTGGCGTAGCGCACGGCTGCGGTGCGCTCGGCCTGCAGAGCTGTGACGGCCGCCGCCACCGGGGTGCGCAGTTCGGCGTCGACCCGCTGGGACTGCCGCAGCCGGGCCACATCCTGGGCGGTGGTGACGGTGGCGTACGCCCACAGGGCGAGCAGGGAGACGACCGGCACCATCAGCAGGCTGACCACCTTGGCGCGCACGGTGCGGGGGCGCAGGTACCGGCGCTTGCCACGCGCGCGTGCCTTGGCCGCTGGGGTGCCGAAGGGGCGGTCGGCTGCCTCCGCGGCGGGCGGTCCGGCGTGTGCGCGGCGGCCGCGCGGCGGATGCGCGGGAGTGCCGGCTTTTGTGGTGGTACGGGGTGGGCGCATGGCCTCCTCGTTCGGGATGTGGGTCGGGGCGCTCGGGCCGGGCTCCCGCTAGCGGGCGATGCTCTCGACGGCCCGCTGGGCGAAGGCGGACGCCTCTCGCTCGTCGGCCGTGGGCGAGAGGGCGACGAAGGCCGAGGTGATGAACAGGTAGGACCCGAGGCCGACGGCGAGGGGGAAGATGAACTGCATCGCCGTGGCCCCGGGCAGGGTCTCGCCGGAGGGGTTCACACGCACACTCACCGCGAACATCCCGGTGTAGTGCATGCTGCTGACGGCCGCTCCCATGACGAGGGAGGCGACGGTGACCGCGAGGGGCGACTTGATGTTGAGCCCGGCCCACAGGGCCGCGGTCGCCGCCACGACGGCGATCAGCACCGAGACTCCGACGAGGAGGGGGTCGTACCTGATGTCGCCGTGCAGCCGGACCGCCGCCATGCCCAGGTAGTGCATGCTCGCGACGCCCACCCCGGTGGTGAGGCCGCCGAGGAGGAGCGCCCGGGTGCGGTCGCGGCTGTAGCCGACGGCGAAGACGCCGGCGCAGACGACGACCATGGCGACGAGGAGGCTGAGGATGGTCAGCGGCACGTTGTAGCGGATGTCGGTGCCGCTGACGCGGAAGCCGAGCATGGCCACGAAGTGCATGGTCCAGATGCCGGTCCCGATGGCGGAGGCCGCGGTGACGAGCCAGTTGCGGCGCGAGCGGCCCGTGGTGGCGAGCGCGCGGACGGTGCAGCGCAGTCCGAGCGCGGCGCCCACGCAGGCCATGAGGTACGACAGCACGGGGGTCAGCCAGCCGAAGGCGGCGTGGTCCAGGTGTCCCATGGCCAAGGGACGCTAGGGGGGCACGGGCGCACAAAGGGGGCGCATTTCGAAAGGTGTTGGAATATGACACCCGGATGCGACGGAACGATCGGGTCCGGCCCGAACATGTGCGCCTACGTATCCCTCGTGACGGTGAGGAATCATGCCGAACATGAGCGACGACCACACACACGTCCAGGAGTTCTTCACCGCCCGTGCGGCCGACTGGGACGGCCGGTTCCCCGACGACGGCCCCGCCTACGCGGCGGCCGTCGCCGATCTCGGGCTGCGGCCGGGCGATCGCGTGCTGGACGCGGGCTGCGGCACGGGGCGCGCACTGCCGCCGCTGCGGGCCGCCGTGGGCCCGTCCGGGTTGGTGATGGGCGCCGACGTGACCCCGGCGATGCTCGAGGCCGCCGTGCGGGCGGGCCGGCACCGGGAGGGACGGCTGCTGCTCGCGGACGTCGCCGCGCTGCCGCTGCGGTCCGGGTCGCTGGACGCCGTGTTCGCGGCCGGGCTGATCGCCCATCTCCCCCGGCCGGAGGAGAACTTGCGGGAGCTGGTGCGGGTGGTGCGGCCCGGCGGCATGCTCGCGCTGTTCCATCCCATCGGCCGCGCGGCTCTGGCGGCGCGCCAGGGCCGGCAGATCACACCGGACGACCTGCGCGCCGAGGCCAACCTCCGTCCGCTGCTGGCCCGTGCGGGGTGGAACATGACGTCGTACGCCGACGAGGACGCCCGTTTCCTCGCGCTGGCGGTGCGCCGGCGCGAGGACTGAACGTCGAATCCTCCGAGAGCGGGCGGCTCAGTCCGTTCCGGCGACGGCCGCGGCGAAGGCGTCGGGGTTGTCGAACATGACGTTGTGCCCAGCGCCCGGCACCGTCACGACGCGTACCCCGGCGGCCTCCAGGCTCTCCCGGCCCGCCAGTTCGCCGCTCAGCTCACCCTGGAGGTAGACCCGCTCGACGGGCAACTTCTCCAGGGTCGTGCGCATCACCGGGTCCGATCCCTGGCGCAGGCCGACGGCGCTGCGGTGCAGGGCGCGCGGGTCGGCCAGCCGCATGGTGGCCGCCCACAGCGGACCGACGGTCTGCAGCACGCGTGCGTGGTGCTCGTCGACGAATTCGTCCTCTTCGTAGGACGCGATTCCGCTGCTGGCAGCCGTGAGCGGCGGGAAGGCGTCCAGGTTGGCCTCGGTGAGGACGAGCCGGGAGGCGAGGTCGGGCCGCCGGTGGGCGAGCACGATGGCCACGGCGCCGCCCATGCTGTGCCCGATCAACTCGGTGCCGCGCACTCCGGCTTCGTCCAACGCCACCGCCACGGCGTCGGCGTGCTCCTCCAGCGTGTATCCGAACGTGCCGGGCCGGTCGCTCAGGCCGTGCCCTGGAAGATCCACGAACAGGCTGCGCCGGCCCGCGAGTTCGGGCCGGGCCGCGATGTGCGCGTGATAGACGGCGGACATCGAGCCGAGCCCGTGCAGATACACCCGGGCGGGCTCGGCACCCGGCGCCTCGGTCCAGCGGATCCGGCTGCCCTCGCTGTCGAACACGGCCTGCTTCACGTCGCCCTCCCTGGCATCACTCCGACCCTCGAGACTATACCTCGATGGCGATGTATAGCTGCACGGAAGTATTCGGTTGGCGAGGTACAGCGCCCCGCGCGAGAATGCGGCCGTGCTCGAACTCGCCATCCTCGGTTTCCTCTACGACGCCCCGCTGCACGGGTATGTCCTTCGCCGGCACATCGCGGCCCTCACCGGCCATGTGCGGCCCGTCGCCGAGAGCACGCTGTACCCGGCGATCAAGCGGCTGGAGAAGGCGGGCCTGCTGGTCCGGGCCACCGAGCCGGGCACCGTGGCAGCGCCGCGCCACGTGCTGAGACTGACCGAGGAGGGCAGGCGTGAGCTCAGGCGCCGGCTCGCCGAGCCCGCACAGCGAGAGATCACCGACGAGAACCAGTGGTTCACGCTGCTCGCGTTCCTGCGGCACCTGGAGGATCCGGGCGCCCAGGCGGCCGTACTGCGACGCCGGCTGGCCTTCCTGGAGGAGCCGGCGAGTTTCTTCTACGACGGCGACCGGCCGCTGCGCGCCGAGGAGCTGGACGATCCGTTCCGGCGCGGTGTCCTCACCATCGCGCGTGCCACGAGCCGGGCCGAGCTGGCCTGGCTGCGCGACACCCTCGCCTCACTCGACGACGTCGGCCGCTGAGCCGTCCCGGTGCCGCACCGGGCAGCCGCGCAGCCCGGGGACCGGGCGGGTGCCCAGGTCCGCCACCCGGTAGCCGTCCGGGTAACCCTTGATCTCCCAGTTCTGGCGCGCGAAGTGCGGGGCATGGCGGGGCGGCAGCAGCCTGACGAGCCGGCCACGCGTGCGTACGGCCCGACGCACGAACGCCGAGGTGGCCGCGCCGGGCGGGGTGTAACGGAAGGCGCGCAGCAGCGGCTCGTCGAGCAGGGCGAGCGTCGCCGTGCGCAGCAACGGCGCCAGAGGGCGCGGATACCAGGACGCCATCAGGTCGAGTGTGGCGTCCGATACCTGCCGGGACTGCTCGTCCCAGCCGAAGTGCTCCTCCTCGTAGGCGTCGAGGAGGGCCTCGAACTCCTCGTACGTCTCGGGGATGCCGGGAATGCCCATGTGGCGACCGAGGGTGCGGTAGTACTCGGCCGTGGCGACGATCTCGTGCCGGGACAGCCGCCGCCAGCCGTAGGCGTCGATCCAGCGCCTCGGCATCACCACGAAGGTGCTCAGCACATACCGCATGTCGTCGTCGCTGATGTCGTAACTGCGGTGCATCTGGTTGATGCGGCGGATCGCGGTACGGCCTTCCTCGGAGGCGAAACCGTGCTCGACGACGGTGTCGAGGAGCAGCGCGGTGTCGTCGTACCGCTTCTGCGTGCGCTCGGTCAGCTCCGCCGTCCGCGCGAGCAGCCTCCCGATGCTCGGCACCGCGTAGGTGCGATACAGGGCCAGCTCCAAGGCGCGCGTGTAGTCCCAGGGGAACTCGAACGCCACACTGAGCCGGTAGATCTCCAGGGCGTCCGACACCGGGTCCAGCCGGCGGATCTGTCCGAGCCGCTCGAAACGCTTCACCACGTCGTCCCCCTTCTGCCGCAGAAAGTCCAACTCTACGTTGAAAGCGAGCAGATGAACGATCGGCGATGACCCCGTTCGAGGGAAGGGTGGTCCACGTGTTCGGCCAGATACGCAAGTACACCGCCAGACTCCGCACCTCCACGCTCGCGCAGCCGACGGGCACCCGGGAGAGACGTGCGCACAACTTGTTCGAAGCGGCGGCCACTTATGTCGTGGCGCGTGCGGAGGACGATCAGGACCGGATCGAGGAGGCGGCGGCCTGGGTGTCGCCGGAGGCTCTGTCGTTCGGGGTGAGCGAACTCGCCTGCCGGGCCGTCGTCGCGCTGGCCCGGGAACGCGACGAGTCGCCCGCGGCGGTGGCCCGTGATCTCCTCGGGCTGCCCACGGGCTGAGCGGAAGCCGCCCGTCCGCGGTGGTCGTTTCGCCCCCGTCCAGGCGGAAACCTGCAGCTCCGCGTGGTGTGAGGAGTCGTGACAAGCGGCTTCCGCTCGCACTAGGGTGCGCGCCGATGGACGAACCACTGGGAGGCAGGGATGGCCGGAGCCGACGATGAGGCCGTCGCCGCCGCGGACGATGCGCTGTACGTGCTGACGGCGGTGCTGCTGACGCCGGCGCAGTTTCCGAGCGTTCTGGGCGACGACTATCCAGAGGCGTGCGCGGCGCTGGGACTCGCGCCGCTCGCCGACGGGTACGGCCTGGTGCTGGGCCAGGACGGCGACGGTGCGCGCTGGACGGTCGTGATCGACGACGTCTCGCTGGTCGCCGTGGCGATCGCGTCCTGGGACTGCGGCATGGAGTACGAGCTGTCCCCGGACGAACGCGCGGTGGTGGCCGCCCTGCCGGGCTGGCCGCTGGCCGTCGCTGTCGCGGCTCCGGGCGTCCCCGCCCCGCACGACCCCGATCCCGAGATGGCGGACCGGCCTGCGCTGAGCCCGCCGGACACCAGTTTCTGGGGACCGGCCCAGCGCCGCCTGGGCGCCGACGAGATAGCCCTGCAGTGGGCGACGTGGCGGGAGCAGATCAACGACGAGGAATTCTCCGCACCGGGCGGGCAGGGGAATCCGGATCGGCAGGAGAAGCCGGGCGAGCCGGAGAAGGCCGCGGAGTCGTGGCCACAGGGCACGCAGAACGTGCCGCAGAGCGGCCACCAAGGGATCAGGCGGGTGCTCGCGGAGGCACGCGCCTATGTCGACTCACCGCCGCCACTCGGCCGGGTGCGCTCGTCGTTCGCCCCCGGTGACGCGCGTACGCTGCGCGCCGACGGCCCCGGCTGGTCGATGGTGGCCCGCACCGACGACATCGCCTTCGTCCTGCTCGACGAGGAGCCCGGCGAGGTCCTGCCGGTGGGCCGGGGCCCCGAGCTGCCCGGTTTGCTGGAGGCACTCGACAAGATGGCCGTACGGCCCATCTGAGGCCGGACGGCGCCGGGGCCGGGGCCGGCACGCGAGGCGGAGCGCGCCTGGGACCCACCGCCCGATGCCGGGCCTCCTACGGCCTGTCGCCTGTTGCCGGACGCGCACACGGTCGCCGTTCGCGGGGCAATGAGCGACGGCAAGCTCGCCGTCCGGGGCCGGAGGACGATCCTGCCACCACCCGAGACCGGACGACGACCGCACGGCTCAGTGGCTACGGGGCCTGCACCACCGGTCTCGGGCCGGGTACGGCGGTCTCGGGGCCGGGACCGCCGCCCATCCCGCGTGTTCCGCGACGGCGGCCGTATGGCCGACGCCGAGCCCTGGTGGCCCCGCGCGGTGCGATGCCGCCAGGCACGCGCCCGGCGCTGCCGCGAGGGCCAGGTGCGCCCCCGAGAGCCGGACGCGCCCCAGAGGCCCGCGCAGTCCCCGCAGTCATCTCCGCGTGCCTCCCGGCGGCACCCCCGGTCCCGTCAGCGGCCGAGTTCCTTGCGCGTGACCCTGCGGAGCCTGCGCCGCTGTGAGGGGTCCAGCGCCAGATACGCGGCCACCGGAACCCCGACCACGACCAGGAACGCCACCCACCAGGGCAGCCAGATCAGCAGGAGCAGCCCGACCGCCACACCCCCTACGGCGATCTTCGCATTGTTCGACATGAGCGTCGCCTCCTTCACGGCCACTGCCGCTCTCTGCTCCGAGAACGGCCCCCCGCTCCCCGCGGTTCCCGAGCCCGCCCCTGAGACATCCCTGAGGCCCACCCCTAGTGGATGGGGCTCACTGCCCTCGTGGCTCACTGCCCTCGTGGCTCGCTGCCTTCATGGCTCGCTGCCTTCATGGCTCGACGCGCGGCCTCACCCGCGCCGGACAAGACCGTGATAGCACTCCGCGCCCCGGGCCCGCGAGTGCCACGACCGCTGGCCACCACTCGAACAGATTGTGAAGTGGCTCGGATCACGACGCCGGCATGCCGGGGCCGCCTTCGGCGTGCTGTTACAACCGGCGACTCCGACCCCGGTAGTCAAATGTGAGGAGTGCGGCAGAGGTGTGCAGACCATTCCCATGGCACCACCCTCCGCGCTCCGAACTGGCAGGTGACGCAGCACCAGTTGGCAGGTGACGCCCCAGAAGGCGGCCGAGCAATGCCCTTGGCACAGTGCACGCGCGCGTGTGTGTGATCAACGGCGGGGCGCGGTGCACGGGCAGCAGGATTGCGGGCGTACGGACCGGCTCGACGCGGCCGTACGCCGTGGACATCGCGATGCGCTCTCAGCCGACGACCACGACGCCTGGCGCGGTGGCCCGCTGTCCGCACGGGACGGGAAGCTGGTGCGCGAACTCGCCGCCGCCATGCCCCCCGGAGGCCCATGCGGTACCGCTCGCGCCCCGAGGCGACCCGCCTCCCGGACCCGGAGCGGCCGCTGCGCGCGTGCCTCGACGCGATCGCCGACGTACTCCCCCGCTCCCGGCGGCCGAGGCGGTTACCGGTGGCCGCACCCACGCGGCGCCCGAGCCGCAGCGGCCGTGTCGCGACGAAGCGGGTCACTGGATTCCTGCGGGCAGGACGGGCCGCGATCCGGCGACGGCACTGGAGGCGGCACGGCTCGGGTCCGAGTCGGAGGACACAAAAGGGCTCTGACGGTCGGTCACCGCGTGACCGCCGCGATCCGATGAACGGCCGACGCCGGTCGTTCACCCCGCGGTCGTGCGCCGTTCCTCATGGGGCCCAACTCTGGCCGCCGTCAACGAACTTGCCCCCAGGAGGCCAGATGCCCCCGCACGATGCCGGCCGGCGCCGCGTCCACCGTTTCATCGCAACGGGCCTGCCGCTGGCCCTGGCGGCCGCTCTCGTGGCCGCGGGAACGGCTACGGCGGCGCCGTCCCGGGACGCCCGCGTCATCTCCACGGCGACGCTCGGCGAGATCCCGCTCGGCGCGTTCAGCAACGCACTGCTGCCCGGAAGCGTCGACGACGACCACGGAGTGAAGCTCGGCGGCATCGGCAGTGACATCTACCCGGCGGGCCGCAAGGGCGAGTACTGGACGGTGACCGACCGCGGCCCCAACGGCCAGATCAAGGTGGACGGCAAGAAGCGCCGCACCTTCCCGGTCCCGGGATTCGACCCCGCGATCGTGAAGATCCGGGTCTGCGGAGACACGGTTCAGGTCATCGACGCGATCCCACTGACCACCTCAGGAGGAAAGGCCGTCACCGGGCTGCCCGATCAGCAGGGCCGCGACGAGGCGCCGTACACCTACGACGCGAAGACGCCGCTCTCGTACAACCCGAACGGGCTCGACACCGAGGGCATCGTGCGCGCCCCCGACGGGACGTTCTGGCTCGTCGACGAGTACGGCCCCTCGCTGATCCACGTCTCCGCGCGCGGGGAGGTGCTCACCCGGTACGTACCCAAGGGGCTCGGCCTGACGGGCGCCGACTACCCGGTGATGGAGGCGCTGCCGTCGATCTTCCTGCACCGCAAGATCAACCGCGGTTTCGAGGGGCTGGCGCAGCTTCCCGACGGTGACCTGGTGATGGCTCTGCAGAGCCCGCTGTCGCTGCCGGACGCGAACGCCGGGAACGCCTCGCGCACCACCCGGCTGCTGCGCTTCTCACCGCGCGAGAACGCCGTCACCGCCGAGTACGCCTACCGGTTCGACCCGGTGAACGTGGTCGACCCGAGCGAGGACGACACCTCCGAACTCAAGATCTCCTCGATCGTCGCAGTGGGCGGCGACCGGCTGCTCGTCGAGGAGCGCACGGACAAGGCGGCGCGGCTCCAACTGATCCGGCTGGGGCGCGAGTCGAGCATTCTGGGCGGCCCCTGGGATGACGACACGACCTCGCCGTCCCTGGAGCAGCTGGACGATCCGGCGGCCGCCGGCGTGCCGGTGCCGGCCAAGCGGCTCGTGGTCGATCTCAACAAGGTCGACGGCGTACAGCAGAAGATCGAGGGCATCGCGCGCGTGGACCACGACACGCTCGCCCTCATCAACGACAACGACTTCGGGATGACCGACGGCGCCGGCGCCTTCGACGCGCAGGGCCGACTGGTCGACAGCGGGATCAAGACGACCGTCGTGTACATCCGGCTGCCCGAGGGGCTGTGACGCCCCTGGGCTGGACAGTCCGGAAAACGGACTGACAGAGGGCCGGGACGGCGGCGTGCCGCCCCGGCCTTTCCGGCGCTCAGCCGCGCGCCCCCAACAGGTGGTCCATGGCGAGCTGGTCGAGACGCTCGAACGCCATGCCGCGCGCGGCGGCCGCCTCTACGTCGAAGTCCTCGAAGGCGGTGCGGTCGCCGAGCAGGGCCTGCAGTCCGTCGGCCGCGGTGGGCTGGGACAGCTCGTCCAGGCGCGAGTCCCGCAGCGCCTGCTGGACCTCCGGGTCGGCGCGGAAGGCCGCGGCACGCTCCTTGAGGATGAGGTAGTTGCGCATGCAGCCCGCCGCCGAGGCCCATACGCCGTCGAGGTCCTCGGTCCGCGGCGGCTTGAAGTCGAAGTGCCGTGGCCCCTGGTAGCCGGCGCTCTCCAGCAGGTCCACCAGCCAGAACGCCGCGCGCAGGTCACCGGCACCGAACCGCAGGTCCTGGTCGTACTTGATGCCCGACTGGCCGTTGAGATCGATGTGGAACAGCTTGCCCGCCCACAGGGCCTGCGCGATGCCGTGCGGGAAGTTCAGTCCGGCCATCTGCTCGTGGCCGACCTCCGGGTTCACGCCGTACAGCTCGGGTCGCTCCAGGCGCTCGATGAAGGCCAGCGCGTGGCCGACGGTGGGCAGCAGGATGTCGCCGCGCGGCTCGTTCGGCTTGGGCTCGATGGCGAAGCGGATGTCGTAGCCCTGGGCGGTCACGTACTCGCCGAGCAGGTCGAAGGCCTCCTTCATCCGGTCCAGCGCCACGCGCACGTCCTTGGCGGCGCCGGACTCCGCCCCCTCGCGGCCGCCCCAGGCGACATAGGTCTTCGCGCCCAGTTCGACCGCCAGGTCGATGTTGCGGATCGTCTTGCGCAGCGCGTAGCGGCGCACGTCGCGGTCGTTGGCGGTGAACGCGCCGTCCTTGAAGACGGGGTGCGTGAACAGGTTCGTGGTGGCCATCGGCACGGTCATGCCGGTGGCGTCCAGGGCTTGGCGGAACCGCTTGATGTGCGACTCGCGCTCGGTCTCCGACGACCCGAACGGGATCAGGTCGTCGTCGTGGAAGGTCACCCCGTGGGCGCCGAGCTCGGCCAGGCGCTGCACCGTCTCGACCGGGTCCAGGGCGCGGCGGGTGGCGTCGCCGAACGGATCCCTTCCCTGCCAGCCGACTGTCCACAGGCCGAAGGTGAACCTGTCCTCGGGGGTGGGCTGGAAGCTCATGCCGCGGCTCCTTGCTACGTTGCGACTATTTCGTCATGGCCGTTTACAAATTAGTATGCGCTCGCGCCTCTGGGAAGAGACAAGATGTCTTTGTCCCGCGGAGTCGTGGAAAGTCACCGAAGTCGCGGAACGTCGCGGAAAAGGGAGAGCCCGATGTCAGCAGCCGAGGGTCCGCTCGTCGTCGGCGTGGACACATCCACCCAGTCCACGAAGGCACTGGTCGTCGACGCGGCCACCGGCCAGGTGGTGGCGAGCGGCCAGGCACCGCACACCGTGTCCTCGGGCGCGGGCCGCGAGAGCGACCCGCGTCAGTGGTGGGACGCGCTGTGCGAGGCATTGCGCCAGTGCGGTGACGCGGCCCACGAGGCGGCCGCCGTGTCGATCGGCGGCCAGCAGCACGGCCTGGTCACCCTGGACGAGCGGGGCGAGCCGGTGCGTCCGGCGCTGCTGTGGAACGACGTGCGCTCGGCACCGCAGGCCCGCCGTCTGGTGGAGGAACTGGGCGGGCCGAAGGCCTGGGCGGAGCGCACGGGCAGCGTGCCCGGCGCGTCCTTCACGGTCACCAAGTGGGCGTGGCTGGCCGAGCACGAGCCGGAGTCGGTCCGTGCGACCAAGGCGGTGCGGCTCCCGCACGACTACCTCACCGAGCGCCTGACCGGGCAGGGCACCACCGACCGCGGCGATGCCTCCGGCACCGGCTGGTGGGCGTCCGGCACGGAGAGGTACGACGCGGAGACCCTCGCCCACGTCGGTCTCGACCCGGCGCTGCTGCCCCGGGTGGTGCGGCCGGGAGAAGTGGCCGGCACCGTGCGCGACAGCCACGACCTGCCGTTCTCCAAGGGCACGCTGGTCGCTCCCGGCACGGGCGACAACGCGGCGGCGGCGCTCGGTCTCGGCCTGCGGCCCGGCACGCCGGTGCTCAGCCTCGGCACGTCCGGCACGGTGTACGCCGTCTCCAGGCGCCGCCCGGCCGATCCGACCGGCACGGTGGCGGGGTTCGCCGACGCGCACGGGGACTGGCTGCCCCTGGCCTGCACCCTCAACTGCACGCTCGCTGTGGACCGCGTCGCGGCGCTGCTGAGCCTGGACCGCGAGGCGGTGGCGCCGGGCGGCTCCGTGACCCTGCTGCCGTACCTCGACGGCGAGCGCACCCCCAACCTGCCGCACGCCTCCGGTCTGCTGCACGGCCTGCGCCACGACACGACCGCCGGGCAGCTGCTGCAGGCCGCGTACGACGGCGCCGTGCACGCGCTGCTGGGCGCGCTGGACCTGGTCCTCGACGAGGACGCGGACCGCAGCACCCCCCTGCTGCTGATCGGCGGCGGAGCGCGCGGGACGGCCTGGCAGCAGACGGTACGGCGGCTGTCCGGGCGGCCGGTCCAGGTTCCCGAAGCCCGGGAACTGGTGGCCCTCGGAGCCGCGGCTCAGGCCGCGGGCCTGCTCACCGGCGAGGATCCGGCCGCGGTGGCCCGCCGCTGGAACACGGCCGCGGGCCCGGTTCTGGACGCCGTGGAGCGCGACCAGGGGACGCTGGAGCGGATCACCGGGGTACTCTCCGACGCGGCCCCGCTGCTGGAGCGGGGGACGCAGACCACCCCGCGCGCATGAGCCGGGCGGCAGACACCGAGGACTGACTTCAGGCATGACCGCACCGCTGCACGAAGCCCGCCCGCCGGGCGCCGGCCGCGCCCTGCCGGACACCCAGCAGGGCATGCGCCGGCGCAATCTGGCCCGCGTGCTGCACGCCGTCAGCGCGGAGGGCTCGCTGTCGCGGGCCGCGGTCGCCTCGCGCATCGGGCTGACCCGGGCGGCCGTGTCGACGCTGGTGGACGAGCTGATCCGGTGGGGTCTGCTGGAGGAGCTGGGCCCGGAGCGGCCGGGCCGGGTGGGGCGGCCCGGGTCGGCGCTCGCGGTGAGCGGTCGCGGTCCGGCGGGCATCGGCGCCGAGATCGGCGTCGACCACCTCGCGGTGTGCGCGGTCGATCTGCGCGGCGAGGTCCGGGCACGGGCCGTGCGGCACGGGGCGAACCGGGGCCGGGCGCCCGCACCGGTGGTCGAGGAACTGACCGAGCTGGTGCGCCGGGTCGTCGCCGAGGCGGAGCGGGAGGCGCTCTGGCCCGCCGGGCTCGCGGTCGCCGTGCCCGGACTGGTGGCGCGGGACGGCCGTACGGTCGTACGCGCCCCGAACCTCGACTGGCACGACACCGACCTCGGCGCGCTGCTGCCCGGCCTGTGGCCGCTGACCGTGGACAACGAGGCCAACTTCGGTGCGCTCGCCGAGCTGTGGCTGGGCGACGGCACCCCGCGCGATTTCCTGCACGTGTCGGCCGAGATCGGCATCGGCGCCGCGGTCGTCGTGGACGGCGGACTGCTGCGCGGCACCCGCGGCTTCGCGGGCGAGCTGGGTCACGTGCCGGTGCGGCCGGACGGACCGCCCTGTCCGTGCGGCGGCCGGGGCTGCCTGGAGCAGTACGCGGGCGAGGAGGCGGTACTGCGCGCGGCGGGGCTGGAGCCGCGCGAGGACCTGGTGGGCCTGCTCGCGGAGCGCGCCGAGCAGGGCGACGAGAACGTACGGGCAGCCCTGCGGGAGGCGGGTACGGCGCTCGGCATCGCCCTCACCGGGGCAGTGAACCTGCTCGACCCCGAGGCCGTGGTCCTGGGCGGCGCCCTGGCCGGTCTCTCCCCCTGGCTGCTGCCGTCCCTGGAGACGGAGCTGACGAGCCGCAGGGCGGGCCCGCCCTGCCCGGTGGCGGTGTCCCGACTGGGCCCCGAGGGCCCGCTGCTGGGCGCCGCGCACTCGGTCGTCCGGGGCGTACTGGACGATCCGGCGGTGGCGGCGGAACGTTCCTGACGTCCCCGACCGAGTCGCCGGGAGCTCCCGAGCCGCCCGAAATCGAGACGGCGCGGCTGCCGGTGTTCACCCGAACGGGTGGCCGGGTTTTCCACAAGTGGAGGCCTCTCCACGGATGCGGTGTGCGCTCTTCTGCCCAACCCGCCCGCGCCGTACCGTGATTCACGCGAGGAACGGGCCGGCGGACCGTCAAGGCCGCCGGGTGCCGAACCGTTGACGGCATTTCACACACAGGCGTCGGGTGGCAGTGGGCTGACAGGCATCGGGGGACACACATGCACGAGGAGACGACCGGGGCGCTGCGGCGTGACGCCGTCGGGCTGCGCGAGGTGTTGTTCCAGAGCGTCACGGCGATGGCGCCGGCGGCCGCCGTGGCCGCGTCGATCCCGGCCGGTGCCGCCTTCGCGGGCGGCAGCCTGCCGCTGGCGGTGCTGATCGCCCTGGTGGCCTGTCTGTTCACGGCGTCGTGCGTGGCCGAGCTGGCCCGGGAGCTGCCGGCCGCCGGCTCGGTGACCACGTATGCGGCCCGGGGGCTGCACCCCGCCGTCGGGTTCCTCGTCGGCTGGGGTTACGTCTTCGTGGAGATGCTGGTCCCCCCGCTGCTGCTCCTCCAACTGGGCTTCACGGCGGCGGGCACGCTGCACGAGGAGTGGTCCTCATGTCCGGCGGACCTGTGGTGGCCGTGGTCCCTGGCGGGCGCCGGCGTGATCGCCGTCGCCGGTTACCTGGGGGTCCGCGCCTCGGCCCGTTTCGGCACCGTCCTCGGCGTCTTCGAGATCCTCGTCTTCCTGGTGTTCGCCGTCCTGCTCATCGGCAAGGCGGGCGACGCCAACACCCTGTCGGTGTTCGGCACTTCGCACACCGCCGACGGCCACGCGGGGATCAGTGGCGTGTTCGCCGGGTCCGTGTACACGGTGCTGGCGTTCGCGGGGTTCGAGGCCGCGGCCCCCCTCGCCGAGGAGACACGCGACCCCCGGCGGACGATGCACCGCGCGGTCCTCGGGGCGGCCCTGGGCATCGGCCTGTTCTATGTGATCACGACGTATGCGATGACCGTCTACTTCGGCCCGGACCGCTTCGCGAAGTTCGGTGCCTCGGGCGGCGCCTCCTGGGACGGCGTAGCCCGGGCCTCCTTCGGTCTCTTCTGGGTACTGGTCTTCCTCGCGGTGATCAACTCCACGATCGCCAACGCCAACGCGTGCGCCAACGTCTCGACCCGTACGGCCTTCGCCCTGGCCCGTATCCGGGTCCTGCCCCGCCTGCTCGCCACACTCCACCCCCGGCACCGCTCCCCCGTGGCCGGTATCGCGCTGCAGACCCTGGTGGCGGTGGGGGCGGTCCTGGGACTCGGTTTCGGCTACGACCCCGTGACCGCGTTCCTGCTGCTCGCCACAGTGATCGTCACGGTCGTCGTCGGTGTCTACATCGTCGTGAACCTGGCCTGCGCCGGCTACTTCCTGCGGGCCGGCCGGGCCGTCCTCAAGCCGGTACGGCATCTGCTGTTCCCGGTGCTCGGTATCGCGGCCTTCGTCCCCGCCCTGCTGACGGCGGCCGGCCTCCCGGTCTTCGACTTCGTCACCGAACTGACGGCCCCGGTCTCCTACGCCGGCCCGATCGTCGGCGTCTGGATGGCGGCCGGCGTGCTGGTGCTGCTCCTGCTGATACGGCGTCACCCCGAGCGCATAGCCGAGACGGCTCGGGTGCACCTCGACACGTACGACGCGGCCGGTCCCCGCCAGGACGGGACCGTGCCCCGCTGACCTGCCGGACCCTCTTCCCTCAGAAGGGACCATCTCCACGATGACCGACCCCCGGATCCTCACCGTGCGCCCGGAACCGGACTCATACGCCTGGACGTTCGGCGGCGCGCCGCCCGTGGCGCGGATCGCGCCCGGCACGGTTCTCGACCTGTACACGGAGGACTGCTTCGCCGGCCGGGTGCGCTCCGAGAAGGACCTCGTCTCCGAAGTCTGCGAGTTCCCGTTCCTGAATCCGCAGACCGGCCCCTTCCACATCGAGGGCGCCGAGCCGGGCGACACGGTGGCCGTGCACTTCGTGTCGATCGAACCGGCCCGCGACTGGGCGGCGTCGACCACTGTCCCGCTCTTCGGCGCGCTCACCTCCACGCACACCACGGCCACGCTGCAGCCCCCGCTGCCGGAACGCGTCTGGATCTGGCAGCTGGACCGCGCACGGCGCACCGCCCTCTTCCAGGCACAGGACAGCGACATCCAGGTGGAGCTGCCCATGGATCCGATGCACGGCACGGTGGGCGTGGCCCCCGCCAATCTCGAGGTGCGCTCGGCCCTGGTGCCGGACGCGCACGGCGGGAACATGGACACACCCGAGATGCGGGCCGGCGTCACCTGCTACCTGGGCGTCAACGTCGAGGGCGCCCTGCTCAGCCTCGGCGACGGCCACGCCCGGCAGGGCGAGGGCGAGACCTGCGGCGTGGCCGTGGAGTGCGCGATGAACACCGTGGTGGTCGTCGAGCTCCTCAAGGATGTCGCCACACCGTGGCCCCGGCTGGAGTCGGACACCCACATTATCTCGACCGGCTCGGCCCGCCCGCTGGAGGACGCGTTCCGGATATCGCAGCTGGACCTGGTGCAGTGGCTGGCGCGCGACTACGGGTTCAGTGAGCCGGACGCGTACCAATTCGCAACCCAGGCGGTGGAATCGCCGTTGGCCAACGTGTGCGACACGAACTACACGTGCGTGGCCAAGCTCCGCAAGGAGTGGCTGCCGGCCCGCGAGACGTACCGGGGTGTGCACGCGCGGCTGCGGGAAACCGCGCGGGCCCTGCGGGGCTGACACCGACCACGCACCGAAGACGCGCTCCCGACTGGTGACGCCCCCCACCCCCACCCCCACAACTCCTGACGCCCCCCCACACCCCCGAAAGGCACCCGCCGATGGACATGGAGATGGACCCGGCCGGATCTGCACAGCGCACTGAGCCGGAGCAACCGGCGAGCGAGGCCACGCCGCGCCTGAGCAGACGACGGCTGCTGAAGGGCGCGGCACTCGCCGCCGTCCCCTACGCGCTGCTCCCCGACCCACGCGCCGGTGCGCAGACCGCGTCCGTCGACTACCCGCCCGCCGAGTGGCAGCCGGCGAGCCCCTCCAACTACACCGCGTCCGACCGCCCCGGCAGCTACGCCATCGACCGCGTGATCATCCACGTCACGCAGGAGACGTACGCCAACGCGCTGGCGATCTTCGAGAATCCGGAGAAGAAGGTGTCCGTGCACTATCTGGTCCGCTCGGCGGACGGGCACGTCGCGCAGTGTGTGCACGAGGCCGACATCGCCTGGCACGCGGGCAACTGGGACTACAACACCCGCAGCATCGGCATCGAGCACGAAGGGTGGGTGGACCAGCCGGCCTACTTCACCAACGCCCTGTACGAGGAGTCGGCCAAGCTCACGGCGGCGATCTGCGACACGTACGGCATCCCGAAGGACAGGGAGCACATCATCGGCCACTACCAGGTGCCCGGCACCGATCACACCGATCCGGGTCCGAACTGGGACTGGGTCCGCTACCTGAGACTGGTCAACTTCGCCTAGCCGGAAGACGATGGTCGCTGGGACCGACATCGCCCATCACCGCTGAACCGTCGGGGAGGCCGAGTTGACCGATCCGTGGGTGGCCCTGGAGCCGGGGGCCGACCCCGCCGAGCGGATCCGTGTGCTGCGCCGGGCGCACGAGACGTTCACCACGGTGGGCGCGGTGCCGCGCCCGGTGCGGTCGGTGGTGGCGGAGTCGTGGCGGCGCAGCGCGCGGGCCGGTGTCGGGCCGGACGGCACCGCCAGCGTTGAGCTGACCGACGGCGACCTCGGCGCGTACCGGGCGGAGCACCCGCTGGCCAGGGTGATGCCGCTGTTCCGGGAGCTGCTCGGCACGTTCGCGGCCGACGGCGAACATCTGCTGGCGGTGTGCGACGCGCACGGCAGGCTGTTGTGGGTCGAGGGACACCCCGTGACCCGGCGCCGGGCGGACGGGATGAACTTCGTACCGGGGGCGCGCTGGTCGGAGAGCGCGGTCGGTACGAACGCGCCGGGGACCGCGGTCGCCGTGGACCGGCCGGTGCAGGTGTTCGCCGCGGAGCACTTCATACGGCGGGTCCAGCCGTGGACGTGTGCGGCGGCACCGGTGCACGATCCGCGCACGGGGCAGGTCCTGGGCGCCGTGGACATCACCGGCGGGGACGGGCTGGCGCATCCGCACAGCCTCGGGTTCGTGCAGGCGGTGGCGCGGGCCGCGGAGGCGCAGCTCGCGCTGCTCGACCCGCCCGGGACCACGGTGGACACACCGCTGCTCGGCGCGCTGGGACGGGACGAGGCCGAGTTCGTCCTGGACGGCAACCGGATCCGGCTCAGCCGCCGGCACAGCGAGATCCTCGTGCTGCTGGCCCGGCATCCCGAGGGCCTGAGCGGTGACGAGCTGCTGTGCGCGCTGTACGCGGACGAGTCGGTGACGCCGGTGACCCTGCGTGCCGAACTGGCCAGGCTGCGAAGGCTGTTGGGCCCCGACCTGCTCGCCTCGCGGCCGTACCGGCTGGTGGCCGCGGTCGAGTCGGACGTGACCGTGGTGGAGCGGCGGCTGCGGGCGGGCGCGGTCACGGCGGCGGCGGAGGCGTACACCGGTCCGCTGCTGCCCGGTTCGCAGGCGCCGGCGATCGTACGGCTGCGGGACCGCCTCGCCGCCGAGTTGCGCATGGCACTCATCGCGCACCGCGACCCTGACCTGCTGGCGGACTGGGCGCACGCGCCGTGGGGCGAGGACGACCTCGAGGCGTGGCGGGCGCTGGCCGCGGTGCGGCCCACGGCGCCGGTGCGGTCCCGGCTCGCCGCGCTGGAGGCCGAGCTGACGGCACCGGTCGGCCGGACGCCGGGGCGGGCCCGTGGCGCAACGTGGTTGCAACGTCCGCCCGCCTAGCCTCGCGCCCGAGAGCTGCCCAACGGCGGGCAGCGCTGCACCGGGAGGCAGACCAGCATGACTCGTTACGCGGCGCCGGGCACCGAGGGCGCGATCGTCTCCTACCAGGCGCGCTACGACCACTTCATCGGCGGGGAATACGTGCCGCCGTTGCGCGGGCAGTACTTCGAGAATCCGTCGCCGGTCAACGGACAGCCGTTCACCGAGATCGCGCGCGGGACCGCGGAGGACGTGGAGCGGGCGCTGGACGCGGCGCACGAGGCCGCGCCGGCGTGGGGCCGTACGCCGGTGGCGGAGCGCGGCGACATCCTGCTGAAGATCGCCGACCGCATGGCGGCCAACCTCGAAGCCCTCGCGGTGGCGGAGAGCTGGGAGAACGGCAAGCCGGTCCGCGAGACGCTGGCGGCCGACATCCCGCTGGCGATCGACCACTTCCGTTACTTCGCGGGCGCGATCCGGGCACAGGAGGGGTCGCTCAGCGAGATCGACGACGACACGGTGGCGTACCACTTCCACGAGCCGCTCGGGGTCGTCGCGCAGATCATCCCGTGGAACTTCCCGATTCTCATGGCGGCGTGGAAGCTCGCGCCGGCGCTCGCCGCGGGCAACGCGGTCGTCCTCAAGCCCGCCGAGCAGACGCCGGCCTCGATCCACTACTGGGTGGGCCTGATCGCGGACCTGCTGCCGCCCGGCGTACTGAACATCGTCAACGGCTTCGGCGTGGAGGCGGGCAAGCCGCTGGCGTCCAGCCCGCGCGTGGCGAAGGTGGCGTTCACCGGGGAGACCACGACGGGGCGGCTGATCATGCAGTACGCCTCCGAGAACATCAAGCCCGTCACCCTCGAGCTCGGCGGCAAGTCGCCCAACATCTTCTTCGACGACGTGTGGGCGCAGGACGACGACTTCCGCGACAAGGCGCTGGAGGGCTTCACCATGTTCGCGCTCAACCAGGGCGAGGTCTGCACCTGCCCGTCGCGGGCGCTGATCCAGCGCGGTCACTACGCGGAGTTCCTCCAGGCGGCGGTCGAACGCACCCGGCGGATCAAGCCGGGCCACCCGCTCGACACCGACACGATGATCGGCGCCCAGGCCTCCAACGACCAGCTGGAGAAGATCCTCTCCTACCTGGACATCGGCCGGCAGGAGGGCGCGAAGGTCCTCACGGGCGGCGAGCGCGTCGAGTACGACGGCGAGCTCAAGGGCGGCTACTACGTCCAGCCGACCATCTTCGAGGGCGACAACCGCATGCGGATCTTCCAGGAGGAGATCTTCGGCCCGGTCGTCTCCGTGGCCTCCTTCGACGACTTCGACGACGCCATCAAGATCGCCAACGACACGCTGTACGGCCTCGGTGCGGGCGTGTGGACCCGGGACGCCAACACGGCCTACCGCGCGGGCCGCGCGATCCAGGCGGGCCGGGTGTGGACCAACTGCTACCACGCCTACCCGGCGCACGCGGCGTTCGGCGGCTACAAGCAGTCCGGGGTCGGCCGTGAGACGCACAAGATGATGCTGGAGCACTACCAGCAGACGAAGAACCTGCTCGTGTCCTACTCACCGAAGAAGCTCGGTTTCTTCTAGACCACGACAAAGGGCGCCTGACCGGACGCCTGCCGAGAGACCAGAGGACCTGTTTGCATGCCTTGACCAGGTCGCCTACGTGATCACCGGACTGTGCGCCCCCTGACGACTGCGCACTGTCCACGGCACCGGCCAGGAACGTGACCAGCTCGTCGATGAGCGGGGAGCGGGCACCGGGTCTGCTGACGGCGAGCATCTCCCGGTGAAGCGGCGCGACGCCGGATGGCAGGACCACTCTCTCGACTCCGGCGTCGTGTCCTGCTCCGAGGAGCGTGGCCGGGATCAGGCCCACCGCGAGGTCCGCCCGGATCATGGCAAGCATGCTGTGCAGGTCCTCGGTCTCCAACGTCACCCGCGGCGCGATCCCGAGCTCTCCGGCCCAGCGGTGCAGCAGACGCCGGTCGGACCATGAGCAGGTCGAAGCGGTCGGGCGGCTCGCCGCGCTCCAGGCCGGCCGGCTGGACATCCTGACGAGCGTCCAGACCGGCCAAGGGCAGGGGCAGGGGCAGGGGCAGGGGCAGGGGCAGGGGCAGGGGCAGGGGCAGGGCCAAGGGCAGGGAAGGGATATGGATACGGGCTGGGGCGGGCGTTTTCGCGGTGGCCGGGCGATGCTGGTGAGCGAGTAGCCCTGCGAGCAGGCCGGGAGGCGCGGCCAGGTGACAGCCGTCAATCCGTTGAACAGTGCCTCGGTGCTGGCCGCCTTCGGCGCGATCGGCGTCCTGGTGGTGATCTTCGCGGAGTCCGGTCTCCTGGTCGTCGGCTTCTTCCTGCCCGGTGACACCCTGCTGTTCCCGGCCGGTGTGCTGTGCGCCGGCAGCGCGGACCAGGCACCCCGCCTTGCGTTGTGGCAGGTGCTGCTGTGCGCGGCGGTCGGGGCGGTGGCCGGCGGGCAGGTCGGGTACCTGATCGGGCGGCACGGGGGGCGGGCGCTGCTGGCCCGCACCTCCAGTCGGCGGGTGAAGGCGGCGGCCGTCCGGGCCGAGGAACTGCTGGCCCGGTACGGACGCGGGAAGGCGCTGGTCATCGGCCGGTTCGTGCCGTTGCTGCGGACGGTGCTGCACCCCGTGGCCGGTGTGCTCGGGGTGCCCGTGCGGACCTTCACGGTCTGGCAGACCGTGGGCGGGGTGCTGTGGTCTCAGCTGCTCGTCCTCGCCGGTTACACCCTCGGTACGTCGGTCCCGCACATCGACGACTATCTGCTGCCGCTGGTCGCCGTGGTCGTCGTCCTGTCGATGCTGCCCCTGCTGTTCGAGGCGCGCCGCGCCCGCCGCGAAGGGCGTGCCCGCCGCTGAGCGACCCGATCCCCGACGCACACGCGCACCGCATGGCGGCGGACGGGAAGAACACCGACATGACCGGGCTCCCGAGCGGGCCGCTGCATCGAGGCGCACGGCATCGACCACATCCCCGACTCCGAGCGGCGCGGGCGCCCCCGCGAGCTGTTCTCGGTGTGGGCCGCCGCCAACGTGAACCACCTCAGCCTGGTCGTCGGCGGCGCGCTGGTGCTGATGGGCACGAGCCCGTGGCGGGCGATCACGGTGAACCTCGTCGGCATCCTGTTCTGGCTGCTCACGGGGCTGCTCGCGATCCCGGGGCCGGCGGCGGGCGCGCCGAGCGAGGTCATCACCCGGGCCACGTCCACAGAGGCGGAAAGACGGCGATTCCCTGCCAGCGCCTCCCACTGCAGGGTGTCTGGCGCGAAGTACGTCATCTGCCCGGGCGGCCGGCGCGGGACGGGTCCCGGCCGTTGAGGCAGAACACCCCGCCGAGCACGTCGTGGCCGACCACGAGCCCGTCCGCCGGGTACCAGCCGGGGTCGGGCTCCGCGGGGAAGGCGTTGACCCGGCCGAGGCTCGGCAGACCGCCGGCGGCCGACTGCGCGCCGAAGACCCGTACCCATCCGTCGTCCACAGGACCAGCCCGCCGCAGTGCAGGGTCAGCGCCCCCAGTACCGAGCGCGCGGCTGCAGCAGACAGCGGCGGCCCTCGTCGGGGTCGGCGGGCAGGACGCGCAGCGGTACGGCGCTCGCGGCGAACGCCTGCTGGAGTTCCGGCCATGCCGGATCGGCCCCCCGTACCGGCTCGTCGATGTCTCGCATCCGAGGATGATCGCAGGCCGGGTACGGCGGCCGGGCACCAGACGGATCAGCGGGACTTCCGGCGCTTGCGGTTCGGGCGGGGGGTGCGCTGAACCGCGTCCAACTCCCCGATCGCCGCGCGGAGGTGAGCCGGGTCGCTCTCGCGCGAGCCACCGGCGCACCACCAGGACGGCCGGCCGTCGGCATCCCGCGGGTGCATGCCGAGGTCATGGACGGTGCAGACCGGCCACGCCCGCCACAGACGCTCCGACACCGTGTCCTGGGCGGCGTCGGCGACGGCCATCAGGGCTTCGGCGGCGGACCGCCCGGGGGTCAGGGAGCTGCCGTGGGCCTCGCCGTTGGACAGCGCCACGTAGACCTGTTCGTCCAGGTCCTCGTACCCCGGGTAGGCGATCAGACGCAGCGGACGCTGATCGGGCAGGGTCGCCGCCAGGTCCCGGTTGACGGCCGCCAGCGCCTCGTCCCACAGCGGATGTTCGCCGTCGAGCACGAGGCGCGGCTCGGACCGGTCGGGGAAAGCGCACATAAGCCCATCCTCTCAGGTGTACGGCCGACTACTCTGGTCGCCGTCCACCGCAGCCCACCGCCCTTCGGAGCCACGAGATGCACGTACGCCGTGTCGTGCCCAACGTCCGGTCGGCCTCGCTGCCGCAGAGCGCGGAGTTCTACGGAGTGCTGGGGCTGGAGGAGGTCATGAACCACGGCTGGATCATGACGCTGGCCTCCCCCGACAACCCTGCCGCGCAGCTCGGTCTGATCACCGAGGACCGCACCGCGCCGGTCGCCCCGGACCTGAGTATCGAGGTCGAGGACGTGGACGCGGCGTACGCGGCGATGCTGGACCGCGGCGCGGAGATCGTGTATCCGCTCACGGACGAGGAGTGGGGCGTACGGCGGTTCTTCGTGCGTGATCCCGATGGCCGGGTGGTGAACGTACTCGGCCATCTCTGAGCCCCGGCCGGGGCCGACGAGGCGTTCTGGACGGGGCGGTGACGATCCGTGAGACTGGGCCGGGTCCGACGACCCGTGCTCCGGCTCTTCAGGACGGTGACCCCATGGACGAGGAAACCCCGCGCGTCGAACTCACCCCCGAGGCCGCGGACCTGGTGCGGCGGCTGCACGCCGACCACGGTCCGCTGATGTTCCACCAGTCCGGCGGCTGCTGCGACGGCAGCGCGCCCATGTGCTACCCGGACGGCGAGTTCCGCACCGGCGACTCGGACGTGCTGCTGGCGGAGCTGACGGTGGACGGCGTGGCCGAGCCCGTCACCTTCTGGATGTCCCGGAGCCAGTACCGGGCCTGGAGCCACACCCGGCTGATCGTGGACGTCGTCCCCGGACGGGGCAGCGGCTTCTCGCTGGAGGCACCCGAGGGGGTGCGTTTTCTCACTCGTTCTCGCGTAGTCGACGCCTAGTCGGCCCGGCGGTCGCCGCGCTCTGGTCCACTGCCCTTTGAACAGGGAAAGTTGACGAGGCATCAGGGGGCACGGTGATCAGACGTCGCAGGCGTTCGGCAGCGGGCAGAGCGGTTCTCACGGTTGTCACGGTGTTCGGTGTACTGGCCGGTGCGGCCCTGACGGGGGCGGCACCGGCCGGCGCCGTACCGGCCGACAGACGTATCGCGCCGGGTGTCACCTACCGGCAGTTCGACGTCGCCGCGGCTGCGGGCCCGGCACACGCCCATCTGCTCACGGTCGACCTGGCCAATCCGCACGTCCGCGTGGACCTGCTGTACCCGGGCGCGGTGGCGGCCCGGGCCACCGTCTCCCGGATGGCGGACTCGGCCGGGGCGGTCGCGGGGGTCAACGGTGACTTCTTCAACATCAGCGAGACCCAGCATCCGGGCGTGGAGGCCACCGGAGCGAGCGTCGGACCGGCGATCGCGGACGGGCAGGTCCTCAAGGCGGCGGTGCCGCAGGGCCAGCGGTTCGGTCCCGCGCTGCCGCCGGACACGAACACGGAGGACGTCCTCGGCGTGGGCACCGACCGGCGGGCCCGGCTGGACCGCCTCTCCCTCACCGGCAGCGTGGGCACGCCGGAGGGCTCGTTCCCGTTGCGGGGCCTCAACCAGTACGCGCTCCCGGAGAACTCCGTCGGCGCCTTCACCGCACGCTGGGGCAGCGCCTCCCGGATGCGTGCCGTCTGCGGCACCGACACCCAGCGGTCGGCTCCGTGCAGTACCGACACCTACGAGGTGAGGGTGGAGAGCGGCCGGGTGGTGTCCGCCTCCGACACTCCGGGCAGTGGTTCGATTTCGGCGGGCACCACGGTCCTGGTGGGCCGTGAGGCGGGTGCGCAGCGGCTGCGCAAGCTCTCCGTCGGGGATGCGGTGACCGTGACGCACTCCCTGGTGGCGGCCTCGTCCCGGGTGCCGTACGCCTTCGCGATCGGCGGCTTCCCGGTCCTCAGGGACGGCGAGGCGCTGTCCGGCCTGGACGACAGCACCTCGGCGGTGCGCACGGTCGTGGGCTTCAAGGGCGGCGGACAGCAGCTGCTGATCCTGGCGCTGGACGGGGCCGCCCAGTACCGGACCGGTATGACGGTCGCGGAGGAGGCCGCCACCATGCGTTCGCTGGGCGCGTCCGACGCGTTCAACCTCGACGGCGGCGGCTCGACGGAGCTGGTCACCCGCGACACCGGGGCGAGCGCCGTGACGGTCCGCAACCATCCGAGCGGTGGTGCCGAGCGTGCGGTCGCGAACGGCATCGGGGTGTTCTCGGCCGGCTGACCTCAGGGCCGCAGGCTGCTCACCAGGTCGGCGGTGGTCATGAGCCCGCTGTGGATGGTGGGCGCCATGCTCGTGCCGGCCAGGAAGAAGCCGAGCAGCATGCAGACCAGGGCGTGGGAGATCTTCAGCGAGCAGTTGCGAATGAAGATCACGGCCAGGATCAGGAGCAACACGACCGCAGAGACGGGAATGACCACCAGGAACCTCCTCCGCCACACCCCATGAGTGGCGTTTCGGCCGCAAGTGTGGCGTAGCGGAGGGTTCGTCCGGTCGGCTGACGTGTCCCCCAAACGTGTGGTTCTACGCGGTGGGGTGGGTGTCGAGGAAGTTCTCCAGGCCGGCCAGGTCGTCGGTGTTGAGGTAGTCGACACCGGCGGCCAGCAGTTCCGCCCACAGGGCGTCGCGGGCCGGGCCCGCGGCGTCCGGGGTGGCCCAGAACCGCACCTGCTGCCCGCGCGCGTGCGCGGCGGCGGTGATGCTCCGCAGCTTCTGCCGCTCGGCGTCGGGGAACGCGCCCTCGCCCGACCAGGTGAAGTTCTGCGTCCAGTTGTCGCTGATCAGCGAGATGAAGGTGGCCGGGGCGGCGGTGCCGAGGTCGGTGAGCCGGCCGTCGTAGAAGGCGCGCCGTTCTTGTTGCGCCTCCATGGGGATGCGGGCGGCGCGGTCGCCGGAGATGACGGCGGTGACCGGACGGGGATGCACGCGGCCGTGCGCGTACCGGGTGAACAGGTGCGGGTAGCGGCGCAGCCGGCGGTCGAGTTCGAGGTACGTCGAGGAGCCCTCGGTCTTGATGTCGATCAGGAGCTGCAGCGGCCGGCGCCAGCCCCGGTACACCGAGCCGTGGCCCGCCCGGACCCGGGCGGCGAGCGGGTCGAGGTAGAGGGATTCGAGGGTGCGGGACGGGTCCAGTTCGGAGCTGTCGTGTCCGATGAGGAGCTGGTCGCCGACGAGGAAGATGTCGGCCTCGACACTGTTGAAGCGGTGGTCGAGCGCGTCGAACAGCGGCCTGGGGTGCTCGTAGTCGTTGTGGGCGTGGGCGTTCCACAGCGGGTGTGGACCGCGCCGTGCGGTGCCCGCCCTGGCCTGCGACGCGGGCAGGGCGACCGCGCCGGCGAGGGCGGCGCCGAGGGTGGTGAGGGCTCTGCGACGGGTGGTGAGGGCTCTGCGACGAGTGGTGAGGGCCATGCGCATACTCCCTTGAGGTGCCGGATGGAACCCTCAAGGGAGTATGCGTTCGCTCTACAGCCAACTGCCTGTGCACAGAGGGGAGTTCGTCCTCTGTTCACCTGCGGCCACCGGTGGTCAGGGACCCTGGAGATCCACCAGCCCGGCCAGTGCCTCGCGGTGCGCCCCCGCCGTGCCACAGGCGATGGAGTCCGCCTTGGCCCGCTTCAGATACAGGTGGATCGGATGCTCCCAGGTCATGCCGATGCCGCCGTGCAGCTGCAGCGCCTCCTCGGCCGCGTGGACGGCGACGGGCGACGCGTACGCCTGCGCGACGGCGACCGAGACGTCCGTGTCCTCACCGGTGGCCAGCGCGTCGGCCGCGGCACGCGCGGCGGCCCGCAGGTTGACGACCTCCAGCCACAGCTGGGCGAGCCGGTGCTTGAGCGCCTGGAATCCGCCGACCGGCCGGTTGAACTGCTTGCGCTCCTTCAGATAGCGGACCGTTTCGGTCAACGTCCAGTCGGCGACGCCGAGTTGCTCGGAGGAGAGCAGTCCTGCGGCGGCACGCAGGGCACGTCGTACGGCGGGTTCGGCGTCGCCGACGCGGCGGCCGGGAGCGCCGTCCAGCCGTACCGTCGCCAGCGGACGGGTCAGGTCGAGGGAGATCTGCGGGGTGACGGTCGCGGCGTCCGCGGTCACGGCGTACAGGCCGCCGTCGTCGGCCGGGACGAGCAGGACGTCGGCCACGGCCGCGTCGGCGATCCCGGTCAGTTCCCCGTGCAGGAGGCCGTTGTCGCGTCGTACGGCCTTGAACGCGGCGCCCGGAGCCGCGTGCAGGCCGACCGCGAGGGCGCCGATGGTGCGCCCCGAGGCCAGCTGCCCCAGCAGCTCCTCGTCACCGCAGGCCAGCAGGGCCTCGGTGGCCACGACCGCGCTGGTGAGATACGGCACCGGAGCGACCGCTCGCCCCAACTCCTCCAGGACGACGGCGACTTCGCGGGCGGAGGCGCCCTGGCCGCCCTGCTCCTCGGGCACCAGGAGCCCGGCCAGGCCCATGCCCTCGGCGAGGGACTTCCACAGGGCTAGGTCGTGCGGGGTGTCCGACTCGACGCGGGCGATGACGTCCGCCGGCGCGCAGTGGTCCGTGAGGAGGTCGCGGACGGCGGCGCGCAGCGCCTCTTCCTCCTCGGAGTACAGCAGGTCCGGCGCTTTTGTCATCGGGCCAGGTCCTTCCATGCGACGTCCTTGTCGGTGCGCGGCTCGGCGGGCAGGCCGAGGACCCGCTCGGCGACGATGTTCAGCAGGACCTCGCTGGTCCCGCCCTCGATGCTGTTGCCCTTGGAGCGCAGATAGCGGTAGCCGGCGTCGCGGCCGGTGAAGTCGACCAGCTCGGGGCGGCGCATGGTCCAGTCGTCGTACGACAGGCCCTCCTCGCCGCGGAGTTCGACCTCCAGGCCGCTGATCTCCTGGTTGAGGCGGGCGAAGGCGAGCTTCATGCCGGAGCCCTCGTAGCCGGGCTGGCCGGCGACGAGCTGCTGGCGCAGGCGTTCGGCGGTGAGGCGGGAGACCTCGGCCTCGACCCACAGCTTCAGCAGGCGCTGGTGCAGTTCGTGGGTGCGCAGCTCGGGGCGTTCGCGCCAGGTCTTCGACACCGGGCCGATCATGCCGCCCTCGCGGGGCAGCCGCATGCCGCCGATGGCCACGCGTTCGTTGTTGAGCGTGGTCTGGGCGACCCGCCAGCCGTCGCCGACCTCGCCGAGGCGGCAGGAGTCGGGGATGCGGACGTCGGTGAGGAAGACCTCGTTGAACTCGGCCTCGCCGGTGATCTGGCGCAGCGGCCGGACCTCGACGCCGGGGTCGGTCATGTCGCAGAGGAAGTAGGTGATGCCGGCGTGCTTGGGCAGGCTCGGGTCGGTGCGGGCGATGAGGATGGCCCAGCGGGCGTTGTGCGCGCCGGACGTCCAGACCTTCTGGCCGTTGACGACCCAGGTGTCGCCCTCCCGCACGGCACGGGTGCCGAGCGCGGCCAGGTCGGAGCCGGCACCGGGCTCGCTGAACAGCTGGCACCAGACCTCCTCCCCCGTCCACAGCGGCCGCAGATAGCGCTGCTTCTGCTCCTCCGTGCCGTACTTCAGGATGGTCGGCGCGGCCATGCCGAGTCCGATGCCGTTGCGGCGCGCGTCATTGTCGGGGGCACCGGCGGCCTCCAGCTCGGCGTCCACGACGGCCTGGAGGTGGCGGGGCGCGCCCAGGCCGCCGAGGCCCTCCGGGTAGTGCACCCAGGCGAGGCCGGCGTCGAAGCGGGCCCTGAGGAAGTCCAGGCGGTCAGTGCTCGCCGGGGGATGCTGGACCAGCAACTCCCGTGTGCGGCGGCGCAGTTCGTCGGCGTCGGTCATGCTGCTCCCTCCATCACCACGGCGATCCGGCCGGTGGACCGGCCGTCCGCCACCTTCTGCACGGCCGCGGCGGCCTCGCCCAGCGGCACCCGCTCGCTCACCAGCGGCTTGATCGCGCCCCGGGCGGCCAGTTCGGTCAGTTCCTCGTGGCAGCGCAGGATGAGCTTGGGGTTCTTGGTGTTGTACAGGCCCCAGTGCAGGCCGAGGATCGAGTAGTTCTTCACCAGCGCGTGGTTGAGGGCCGGGCTGGGGATGGTGCCGCTCGCGAAGCCGACCACGACGATCCGGCCCTCGAACGCGACGAGTTTGGCGGACTGGGCGTAGGCCTCGCCGCCGACGGGGTCGTAGATCACGTCGGCGCCCCGGCCGCCGGTGGCCTCCTTCACGGCCGTGATCACGTCCTCGGAGCGGCGGTCGACCACCACGTCGCAGCCCAGCTCGCGGGCCACGGCGGCCTTGTCCGCGCCGCCGACGACACCGATCACCCTGGCCCCGGCCGCCTTGCCGAGCTGGACGGCGGCGCTGCCGACACCGCCGGCGGCGGCGTGCACCAGCAGGGTCTCGCCCGCCTCCAGGCGGGCCCGGCGGTGCAGGCCGAACCAGCCGGTCTGGTAGCCGATGTGCAGGGCTGCGGCCTCGGCGTCGTCCAGCGCCTCGGGCGCCGGCAGCAGGGCGCGGGCGTCGGCGAGGGCGTACTCGGCGAAACCGCCGTACGGCAGCGCGGGGTTGGCGATCACCCGGCGGCCGTCCTCGGTCTCGCCGCAGATCTCCACGCCGGGCGTGAACGGCAGCGGCGGGCGCACCTGGTACTGGCCCCGGCACAGCAGCGCGTCCGGGAAGTTGATGTTGGCGGCGCGCACGCGCAGCAGCACCTGGCCGTCCGCGGGCACGGGCCGCTCCACCTCCGCCAGGCGCATCACCTCACTCGGCTCGCCGTTCTCGTGCACTTGCCATGCCTGCATGCGGGGCCTCCACGGGACTGCTTCGTCTGACCGGGTCCGACGGCATACTAAGCGGTCGCTTGCCGATCAGGGAACAGTCGGCCCCACCCAGGTGCGCGTCGTGTCGGTCACTTCCGGGACGCCGGCCGCGCCCGTACGTGCATCCGCTCCCCCTGCGGCCCGAACAGGCTGAGGAACTCCACCGGCCCCTCCCCCGTCGACCCGAACCAGTGCGGCACGCGGGTGTCGAACTCGGCGGCCTCCCCCGCCGACAGCACCACGTCGTGCTCGCCGAGGACCAGCCGCAGTCGCCCGGACAGCACATACAGCCACTCGTAGCCCTCGTGGGTGCGCGGGTCCGGCTCCTGCCTGCGCTTCGGTTCCAGCACCTTGTAGGCCTGCAGGCCGCCGGGCTGGCGGGTCAGCGGCCAGTGGGTGCGCCCGCCCCGCACGATCGGCTCGGACCGGACCCGGGGGTCCCCCACCGGCGGCGCCCCGACCAGCTCGTCCAGCGGCACCTGATGGGCCTGGGCGATCGGCAGCAGCAGTTCGAGGCTGGGCTTGCGCAGGCCGGACTCCAGCCGGGAGAGGGTGCTGACGGAGATGCCGGTGGCCTCGGACAGCGCCGCCAGGGTCACCTCCCGGTCCTTGCGGATGCGGCGCAGCCGGGGTCCCACTTCGGCCAGAACGTCGTCTGTGCTCATGCCCCCTATTGCAGGAACGGCAAATACGTTTGTCAATCCCGCAGGCGTCGGGCGACGGTCGCCCCATGACCCAGAAGAGGACCCAGAACAGGACCGGGAACAGGACCGAGAACAACAGGTACGAAGTAGTCGTCGTCGGCGGCGGAGCCGCCGGGCTGTCCGCCGCGCTGGTCCTCGGCCGCGCCCGGCGCCGCACGCTGGTCGTCGACGCGGGCGAGCCGCGCAACGCGCCGTCCGCGCACATGCAGGGCTACCTCTCCCGCGACGGCATGGCACCGGCCGAGTTCCTGGCCGTCGGGCGCGAGGAGATCGCCCGGTACGGGGTGGAGCTGGTCCGGGACCGGGTCGTGGACGCGGCCAGGGACGAGGACTTCACGGTCGTACTCGCGAGCGGAGGGACCGTCCGGGCCCGGCAGCTGGTGATCGCCACGGGCCTGAAGGACGAGCTGCCGGACGTCCCCGGGCTGGCCGAGCGGTTCGGCCGGGATGTGATCCACTGCCCGTACTGCCACGGCTGGGAGGCCCGCGACCTGCCGACCGGGGTGCTCGCGACGTCGCCGCTGAGCGTGCACCAGGCGCTCATGGTCACCCAGTGGTCGAAGGACGTGCGGTTGTTCCTGCACGAGGTGAGCGAGTCGGAGCTGACGGACGACGACCTGCGCCGGCTGGCCGCCGCCGGGGTCACGGTCGTACCCGGGAGGGTCGCGGGACTCCTCGTCGCCGAGGACCGGCTCGCCGGGGTCCGGCTCGAAGACGGCACGGTCCACGACCGACAGGTCCTGTACGCCGCCCCGCGCGCCGTACCGAACAACGACCTGCTGGTGCGGCTGGGCGCCGAGCTGCGCGAGACGCCGTTCGGCGCCTACCCGGTGATCGACGAGCGGGGCCTGACGACCGTGCCCGGCCTCTGGGCGGCGGGCAACGCGAGCGGCTTCGCCGAACAGGTGATCAACGCGGCGAGCCGGGGGTACCGGGCCGGGGCGGCGATCAACGGGGAGCTGCTGTTCGCCGATCTCGACGCCGCCGTCCGGGTGTAGCCGCCGCTCCCCCGGTGCACGATGACTGCATGCTGCTGACCCGGCTGGCCCAGGTGTCCCGGGAGGTCGCCGCGACGGCGGCCCGGTCCCGCAAGACGGCGCTGCTCGCGGAGCTGTTCCGGGAGGCGGAGGCGGACGACGTGCCGATCGTCATCCCGTACCTGGCAGGGCGGCTGCCGCAGGGCCGGCTGGGCGTCGGCTGGAAGGTGCTGAGCCGCCCGGTCCCCCCGGCCGGCGAGCCCACGCTCACGGTCCTGGAGGTCGACGCCCTGCTCGGCGAGCTCGGCAAGGTGTCGGGGCCGGGCTCGCAGGCGGAGCGGGTCCGGCTGGTGGGCGAGCTGATGGGCGCGGCCACCGAGGAGGAACAGCGTTTCCTGCTCGGTCTGCTCACCGGCGAGGTACGGCAGGGCGCGCTGGACGCGGTCGCGGTGGAGGGCCTCGCCCAGGCGACGGGCGCCGGCCCGGCCGCCGTACGCCGGGCGGTGATGCTCGCCGGGTCGCTGCAGACGGTCGCCCAGGCCCTGCTCGCCGAGGGGCCCGGGGCTCTGGAGAGGTTCCGGCTCACCGTCGGCCGCCCGGTGCTGCCGATGCTGGCGCACAGCGCGTCCTCGGTCGCGGAGGCGGTGGAGAAGCTGGGCGCCTGCGCGGTGGAGGAGAAGCTGGACGGCATCCGGGTGCAGGTCCACCGGGACGGCGACCTGGTCCGGGTGCACACCCGCACCCTGGACGACATCACCGGCCGGCTGCCCGAAGTGACCGCCGCCGCACGGGAGTTGCGGGGCGAGCGGTTCATCCTGGACGGCGAGGTGATCTCCTTCGACGCGGCCGGCCGGCCCCGGTCCTTCCAGGAGACGTCGGGCCGGGTCGGCTCCCGCACGGACGTGGCGAAGGCCGCCGAGGAGACCCCGGTCTCCCCCGTCTTCTTCGACGTCCTGTCGGTCGACGGCACCGATCTGCTGGACCTGCCCTTCGCCGAGCGGCACGCTCGGCTGGCCCAGCTGGTGCCCGAGCCGATGCGGGTGCGCCGGACGGTCGCCTCCGGGCCCGGGGACATCGCGGAGGCGGAACGGTTCCTCGCCGAGACCCTGGCCCGTGGTCACGAGGGCGTGGTGGTCAAGGCGCTGGACGCGCCGTACAGCGCGGGCCGGCGCGGCGCCGCGTGGCTGAAGGTCAAGCCCGTCCACACCCTCGACCTCGTCGTGCTGGCCGCCGAGTGGGGCCACGGCCGCCGTACGGGCAGGCTCTCCAACCTCCACCTCGGTGCCCGCACCCCGGACGGCGGCTTCGCCATGCTCGGCAAGACCTTCAAGGGCATGACCGACGCGATGCTCGCCTGGCAGACCGAGCGGCTCCGGGAACTGGCCGTGGAGGACGACGGCTGGGTGGTCCGGGTCCGCCCCGAGCTCGTCGTGGAGATCGCCTACGACGGTCTGCAGCGCTCCACCCGCTACCCGGCCGGCGTCACCCTGCGCTTCGCCCGCGTGGTCCGCTACCGCGAGGACAAACGGCCCGAGGAGGCCGATACCGTGGAGGCCCTGCTCGCGGCCCACCCGGAGGTCAGGCCATGACGGTCCGTGCGACGAAGCGCAGCGCGGGACTGCTGTTGTTCCGGCACAGCGACGAGGGGCTGGAGGTGTTGCTGGGCCATATGGGGGGTCCGCTCTGGGCGAAGAAGGACGCCGGGGCGTGGACCGTCCCCAAGGGCGAGTACGACCCCGACGAGCCCGCCTGGGAGGCCGCCCGGCGCGAGTTCCAGGAGGAACTGGGGCTGGCGCCGCCCGACGGGAAGGCCGTACCGCTGGGCGAGGTGGCGCAGAAGAACGGCAAGGTCGTCACGGCGTGGGCCGTCGAGGCGGACCCGGACCTGAGCGGCTTCAGCCCCGGCACCTTCTCCATGGAGTGGCCGCCGCGGTCCGGCCGGGTGCGCGAGTTCCCGGAGCTGGACCGCGTGGAGTGGCTCGGCCTGGACCGGGCGCGTGCGCTGATCATCGCGGCGCAGACCGCGTTTCTCGACCGGCTGGCGGAGCACTCGGGCTGAAGGGGGTAGCACGCGTTGCGGAGGGCCGTACCGCGCGCGAAGGTCTGAATAAGCCCGCTCCCAGGGAGGTCAGCCATGCCCATCGCGACGGTGAACCCGGCGAACGGCGAGACGCTCAAGACGTACGAGCCCATGGGCGAGGAAGAGCTGGAACGCCGGCTCCAGCTCGCCGAGGCCACGTTCCGCACCTACCGGACGACCACGTTCGCCGACCGCGCCCGCTTGCTGAACAAGGCCGCCGGCCTGCTGGACGAGGATCAGCAGGAAGCCGCCAGGATGATGACCACGGAGATGGGCAAGCCGATCAAGCAGGCCCGCGCGGAGGTCGCGAAGTGCGCCAAGGCGATGCGCTGGTACGCCGAACGCGCCGAGGGTCTGCTGGCCGACGAGGAGCCCGCCGAGGCGGACGTACGGGATTCCGGCGCGTCCCGGGTGCGGGTGCGGTACCGGCCGCTGGGGCCCGTGCTCGCGGTGATGCCGTGGAACTTCCCGCTGTGGCAGGTGATCCGGTTCGCCGCGCCCGCGCTGATGGCGGGCAACGTGGGCCTGCTCAAGCACGCCTCCAACGTCCCCCAGACGGCCCTGTACCTGGAGGACCTGTTCCACCGGGCGGGCTTCACGGAGGGCTGTTTCCAGACGCTGCTGATCGGCTCGGGGGCGGTGGACGACATCCTGCGCGACGAACGGGTCAAGGCGGCCACCCTGACCGGCAGCGAGCCGGCGGGCCGGGCGGTCGCCTCCACCGCCGGCGAGATGATCAAGAAGACGGTGCTGGAGCTGGGCGGCAGCGACCCGTACATCGTGATGCCCTCCGCCGACCTGGACCGGGCGGCCCGGATCGCCGTCACCGCGCGGACGCAGAACACCGGGCAGTCGTGCATCGCCGCCAAGCGGTTCATCGTGCACACCGACGTCCACGACGCCTTCGCCGAGAAGTTCGTCGCCGGCATGAAGGCGCTCAGGACCGGCGACCCCCTGGAGGAGGACACCGACATCGGCCCGCTCGCCAGCGAGCGCGGCCGGGCCGATCTGGAGGAACTCGTCGACGACGCCAGGCGCACCGGGGCCGAGGTGCTGTGCGGCGGCGAGCGCCCCGACGGTCCGGGCTGGTTCTACCCGCCCACCGTGCTCGCCGGTATCACCCGCGAGATGCGCATCCACCGGGAGGAGGCGTTCGGGCCGGTGGCCACGCTGTACCGGGCCGGAGACCTGGACGAGGCGATCCTGATCGCCAACGACTCGCCGTTCGGCCTCAGTTCGAACGTGTGGACGCGGGAAGAGAGCGAGATCGAGCGGTTCGCCCGCGACCTGGAGGCCGGCTCCGTGTACGTCAACGGCATGACCGCCTCCCATCCGGCGTTCCCGTTCGGCGGGGTCAAGCGGTCCGGGTACGGCCGTGAGCTGTCCGGGCACGGAATCCGGGAGTTCTGCAACATCACCACGGTTTGGCAGGGTGCGTGAGCGCCGCGCGGCTACCATCCCCTTTTGTGAACCGCGAAGTGACCCTGCCTCTGATCGTCGACGACTGCGGTACCTTGCAGGTGGCCGCGGCCGACGTGAGTAAGTTGCTGCGGACCGTGGGCGGGCGGTGGCTGCGGCTTGTCGAGGCCGGGGAACAGGGGCTGGACGAGGATACGGTCGCTGCTCTGACCATCGAGCTGGCCAAGCTCGCGGATCGCATCGATGTGGCCTGTATCGCGCACAGCAGCGGGGCCCCCTAGGTCAGGTCGCCTGTCCCACCGTCAGCCAGAACATCCCCTCGTACGTCTGGAGCAGGCTTCCGTAGGTGTGTGCGCGGTCCGCGGTCAAGGTGCCCGTGTCCAGGGCCGCCTGCACCGCCGCCGTCGCCTGTTCGTCCAGGTCCGGGGCCGGTTGGGCGAAGAAGTCGAAGAAGGCGCAGGCGGCGTCCCCGAAGCCGTAGTGCGTGCGCAGGCCCTGCGCGATGCGGGCGCAGTAGTCGCCCCAGGCGGAGAAGTTCGCGGTGAGGGCGACGACGACGTCGGCCGGGGAGGCGTTGAGGGCCAGCCAGGAGACGTAGGCGGGGTAGGCCTGGCAACCCGCCAGGGGGACGTAGGCGCGGGCGCGCTCCTCGGTCACCCCGCAGGCCCGGGCGAAGCCCTCCAGATGGGCTGCCGCCAGCTCCTCGCCGGTCGCGAGCGTGGTGAAGAAGGCCGCAGAGGCGGTGTCGGCGCTTGCGGCCAGGTGCTCGAAGGAGCGGCGGTCGGCGGGGATCACCCACTGCTGTTCCAGGGCCAGGCGGGCTAGGGCCCCAGGAGGCGCCTCGCCGCGTTCCACGAGGGGGACGAAGGGGTTGGCGCCCGGGTCGGGGGCGAGTGCCGTGGTGGTCGTCTGCAGCAGATTCCTGGCCGCTTCCGTCATGGTGTTCTCCCTCCCGTGGACACGCGGATTCCTACCCGGCCCCGATGCCGGTGTCCCCGGTCTGGAGTAGTTCGGCGCGAGATCGTCGCCGGGTCGAGTGATCGTGGGTGAACCACCCCTTGAGGTGAACGACCCTCTGACCGGCGGGCGCAAGCCTTCCGGAAGGCGAAAGCAGGCACGGTTCATGGCGACTTTGTGCAGACCCTCGGTGTCGGTTCCCGAACACGTGATCACGATGGAGGAGACGCTGGAGCTGGCGCGCTCCCGCCACGCGGACCACCCCCAACTGCCGCTCGCACTGCGGCTGATAGAGAACACGGGCGTCAGGACACGGCACATCGTGCAGCCCATCGAGGAGACCCTGAAGCATCCCGGCTTCGAGGAGCGCAACAAGCTCTACGAGGCCGAGGCCAAGGCCCGGGTCCCCGCGGTGATCCAGCGGGCGCTCGACGACGCGGAACTCCTCACCGACGACATCGACGTGATCGTCTACGTCTCGTGCACGGGCTTCATGATGCCCTCGCTCACGGCGTGGCTGATCAACGAGATGGACTTCGACCCGACCACCCGACAGCTCCCCATCGCCCAGCTGGGCTGCGCGGCCGGCGGCGCGGCGATCAACCGCGCGCACGACTTCTGCACGGCCTACCCCGACGCCAACGCGCTGATCGTGGCCTGCGAGTTCTGCTCGCTGTGCTATCAGCCCACCGACCTGGGCGTGGGCTCGCTGCTCTCCAACGGCCTGTTCGGTGACGGCATAGCCGCCGCCGTGGTCCGCGGCAAGGGCGGCACCGGCGTCGAGCTGGAACGCAACGGCTCGTACCTGATCCCGAAGACCGAGGAGTGGATCATGTACGACGTCCGGGCGACGGGGTTCCACTTCCTGCTCGACAAGCGGGTGCCAGCCACCATGGAGCCGCTGGCCCCGGCACTGCAGGACCTCGCGGGCATGCACGGCTGGGACGCGTCCGACCTGGACTTCTACATCGTCCACGCCGGCGGGCCGCGCATCCTCGACGACCTCAGCAAGTTCCTCCAGGTCGACCCGCACGCCTTCCGGTTCAGCCGGGCCACCCTCACCGAGTACGGCAACATCGCCTCCGGCGTCGTGCTGGACGCGCTGCGCCGGATGTTCGACGAGGGCGGCGCGCAGAACCGGGCGCGCGGGCTCCTCGCCGGGTTCGGACCCGGCATCACCGCGGAAATGGCGCTGGGCCGCTGGCGCAGCTGACGACCGAGAGACGGTTCGAGTACGGCATGACCGAAGAGACGCTCACCGAGACCCTGCCCCCGATCCGGCACTGGCCGGCGCTCGACCTCACCGGGACGGACTTCGACCCGGTGCTGAGAGAGCTCATGCGCGAAGGACCGGTCACCCGCATCCAGCTGCCCAACGGCGAGGGCTGGGCCTGGCTGGTGACCCGGATGGACGACGTGCGCATGGTGACCAACGACCCACGCTTCAGCCGTGAGGAGGTCATGAAGAAGCCGGTCACCCGGCTGGCCCCGCACTTCATCCCGGACCCGGGCGCGGTCGGCTTCCTCGACCCGCCCGACCACACCCGGCTGCGCCGCTCGGTGGCGGCCGCGTTCACCGCCAAGGGCGTGGAGCGGGTGCGGGAGAAGGCGCGCGCCATGCTGGACGAACTGGTCGACGAACTCCTCCAGGACGGCCCGCCCGCCGATCTCACGGCGACGATCCTCAGCCCGTTCCCGATCGCGGTGATCTGCGAAATGATGGGCGTCCCGGCCGCCGACCGGCACACCATGCACACCTGGACCCAGCTCATCCTGTCCTCCTCCAACGGCAAGGAGGTCAGCGAGAAGGCCAAACGGGAGATGGCCGCCTACTTCTCGGACCTGATCGGGCTGCGCGAGAACAGCACGGCCGAGGACGTCACCTCGCTGCTCGGCGCCGCGGTGGGCCGGGGCGAGGTGACGCTCGAGGAAGCCGTCGGGCTCGCCGGGCTGCTGCAGATCGGCGGCGAGGCGGTCACCAACAACAGCGGGCAGATGTTCTATCTGCTGCTGACCCGCCCCGACCTGGTGGAGCGGCTGCGCGCGGAGCCGGAGATCCGCCCCAAGGCGATCGACGAGCTCCTGCGCTGGATCCCGCACCGCAACGCGGTCGGCCTGTCCCGGATCGCCATGGAGGACGTGGAGATCCGGGGTGTGCGGATCCGCGCGGGCGACGCGGTGTACAACTCCTACCTGGCCGCCAACCGTGACCCGGAGGTCTTCCCGGACCCGGAGACCATCGACTTCTCCCGCAGCCCGAACCCGCATGTCTCGTTCGGCTTCGGCCCGCACTTCTGCCCCGGCAACATGCTGGCCCGGCTGGAGGAGGAACTCATGGTGGACGCCCTGCTGGACCGGATTCCGGGCCTGCGGCTGGCCGTGGCGCCGGAGAAGGTGCCCTTCAAGAAGGGCGCGCTGATCCGGGGTCCCGAGGCCCTTCCGGTGACCTGGTGAGTGGGCGATGACGGAGACCGAGGGACTGTACGTACCGCCGGGCCACGGCCGTGTCGTCGAGACACCGGCCCAGCGGGTGACGTTCAAGGTCACCGGCATGCACTCGCGGATGGCCTCCACCTTCGAGGTGGAGGTCCCGCCGGGCTTCGACGTGGGCGCCCATGTGCACACGCGCAGCGAGGAGTTGTTCTACGTCCTGGAGGGCGAACTGGACGTCCTCGCCTTCGAGCCGCGCATCCGCACTCCCGACAACTGGCGGAGGTGGGAGTCGAGTTCGGGCAGCCGGGTGGTACGGGCGACTCCGGGCACGGTCGTCGTCGTACCACCGGGGTGCCCGCACGCGTTCGCCAATCCGACGGACACCCCGGCGAAGATGTTCTTCCAGGCCTCTCCCCCACCGGATCACGAGCGCTACTTCGAGGAGCTGCTGGAGATCCTGGGGAACGGGGGTCCGCCGGACCAGCAGGCGATCGAGGCCCTGCGGGCCAAGTACGACATCGAGCAGCTGACGCCGCTCAGGCATCGTTAGCGGATGGGCATGCCCGAGAGGGTGCGGGCGATGACCAGGCGCTGGATCTCGCTCGTGCCCTCGAAGATCGTGTAGATCGCGCTGTCCCGGTGCATGCGCTCCACCGGGTACTCCCTGGTGTAGCCGTTGCCGCCGAGGATCTGGATGGCCTGGGCGGTGACCTTCTTCGCCGTCTCGCTGGCGAACAGCTTGGACATGGAGCCCTCGGCCGCGGTGAACGGCCTGCCGTTGACCGCCATCCAGGACGCACGCCAGACCAGCAGCCGGGCGGCGTCGATCTGTGTCCGCATGTCCGCCAGCTGGAAGGCCACGCCCTGGTTGTCGATGATCGGCCGGCCGAACTGCTCGCGGGTCGTGGCGTAGTCGAGGGCGACCTCGTACGCGGCCCGGGCGGTGCCGACCGCCATGGCGCCGACCGCCGGGCGGGACGCCTCGAACGTGGCCATCGCCGCGTTCTTGACGCGCTCGCCGCCCTTCGCGGCCTTCTCCCGCGCCCGGGCCAGCCGCTCGTCCAGCTTCTCCTTGCCGCCGAGCAGGCAGGAGCCGGGGACGCGGACGTTGTCGAGGACGACCTCGGCGGTGTGCGAGGCGCGGATGCCGTGCTTCTTGAACTTCTGGCCCTGGGCCAGGCCCGGCGTGCCCGGCGGGACGATGAAGGACGCGTGGCCCTTGGAGCCCAGCTCCGGGTCGACGCTGGCGACGACGACGTGCACATTGGCGATGCCGCCGTTGGTCGCCCAGGTCTTCGTGCCGTTGATCACCCACTCGTCCTTGGCCTCGTCGTAGACGGCACGCGTGCGCATGGAGGCGACGTCGGAGCCGGCGTCGGGCTCGGAGGAGCAGAACGCGGCCACCTTGACGTCGTCGACGTCGCCGTACATCTGCGGGATCCAGGTGCCGATCTGTTCCTCGGTTCCGTTGGCGAGAACGCCCACGGCGGCCAGGCCGGTGCCCACAATGGACAGGGCGATGCCCGCGTCGCCCCAGAACAGCTCCTCCATGGCCATCGGGATGCCGAGGCCGGTGGGGTCGAAGTACTGCTGCGCGTAGAAGTCGAGGGAGTAGATGCCGACCTTCGCGGCCTCCTGGATGACCGGCCAGGGAGTCTCCTCGCGCTCGTCCCACTCGGCGGCCGCGGGGCGGATCACGTCGGCGGCGAAGCCATGGAGCCAGTCCCGGACTTCCTTCTGTTCGTCGTTCAGCTCCATGGTGAACTCGGCCATGTCCCCTCCAGCGGCGGCGGTGCGATGTTACTAGCGGTAACCCGAGTCTGTTACCGACGGGTAGGAAAAGTCAACCGCTGATGACGTCTCGGCATCCCGTTCGATGTCAGGGGCACAGTCAGTGTTAGTTTGCGCAGGCGTCACCGAATCAGCACGGGTGGGGAGAGCACATGGACACCACACAGCGGACCGATCAGCAGCGGTCCGCCGACCGCCGACGGCGCGAGCTGCTGGAGGCCGCCGACCGGGTGGTGCTGCGCGACGGCCCACAGGCGTCGATGAACGCGATCGCCGCGGAAGCCGGGATCACCAAGCCGATCCTCTACCGCCACTTCGGCGACAAGGGCGGCCTGTACGCGGCTCTGGCCAAGCGGCACACGGACGCGCTGCTCGATTCACTGCGGGCGGCGCTGGACGCTCCCGCGGACCGGCGGGAGCGGGTGGAGTCGACGCTGGACACGTATCTCGCCGCGATCGAGGCACGGCCTCAGGTGTACCGGTTCCTGATGCACCCCGCGGAGGGGGGCGGGAGCGGGGACCAGGGCTTCGACGTCGGCAAGCATTCGGCTCCGCTGCTTCGGCGGATGGGCGAGGAGCTGGCCCAGGTCATCGAGGAGCGGGTGGATCTCGGTCCGGAGAGTCAGCAGCTGGCCCGCGTGTGGGGGCACGGGATCGTCGGGATGATGCATGCCGCCGGGGACTGGTGGCTGGGGGAACGGCCCTGTTCCCGGGCCGAGTTGGTGCGGTCCCTCGCCGACCTGTTGTGGGGTCGCCTTGCGGCTGCAGGGGACAGGATGGGAGGTCCGGGGTTCTGAGGGGCGACACGGCCCCAAGCCCCGGGTTTGCCCCTCACCGGTGCCATGCGGCTCGCTCGACCCGCCTCGCCAGTCTGCGCTTGCGCCACCCCGTCAGGTGATCCGCGTACACCCGGCCCTCCAAGTGGTCGTACTCGTGCTGCAGGCACCGCGCGAAGAACCCGGTGCCATGCACGGTGACCGGCTCCCCCGTCGCCGTGAAACCCTCGACCACCGCATGGTCGTACCGCTCCGTCCCCGCCTCCAGGCCCGGCAGGGACAGGCAGCCCTCGGGCCCACGGATCACCACCCCGTCGGCCTCCACCAGCCGCGGGTTCACCACATGTCCGAGATGCCGGATATCATCGTCGTCCGGGCAGTCGTACACGAACACCCGCAGCGGCACCCCCACCTGATTCGCCGCCAGACCGACCCCCTGTGCCGCGTACATCGTGGCGAACAGGTCCTGCACGAGGGCCGCCAGTTCGGGGCCGAATTCGGTGACTTCCCGGCATTGTTCGCGCAAAGCCGCGTCGCCGAGCAGGGTGAGAGGCCGGACGCGCCCGTGGGCGCCCGGAATGGAACCGTGTCGCATGGCGGCAAGGGTACGGTTCGTTCAGCCCATGCCCGCCGCTCAAGACGTGGGCCGGGATTCGGGTGTGCGAACGGATCTCGATAGGCTGAGGTCACACCACGCTGCCGGATGGCCCCAGGCGCGGCGCGTACGCAAGGAGGATCGAGAACTGATGGCAGGCAACTCGGACCCGCTCACGCCGCGGGCCAAGCTGGCCGTGACCGCGGGCAAGGCGGTCGCTGCGGCATCGCGCGCCGCGGGACGCGGCAGCGGGTCGGTGATCGGTGGCCGGGTCGCGCTGAAACTCGACCCCGACCTGCTCGGACGGCTCGCGCAGAACCTGGACGTCATCCTGGTGTCCGCCACCAACGGAAAGACGACGACCACCCGGCTGATCGCCGAGGCGCTGCGCGCCGCGGGCCCGGTCGTGTCCAACGCGCTGGGCGCCAACATGCCGGCCGGTATCACCTCCGCGCTCGCGGGTGGCTCGGACGCCAAGTTCGGTGTCATCGAGGTCGACGAGAAGTACCTGGCCGGTGTGGCCCGGGACACCGACCCGAAGTGCATCGCCCTGCTCAACCTCTCCCGCGACCAGCTCGACCGTGCCGCCGAGACCCGGATGCTCGCCGAGAACTGGCGCGAGGGTCTGGCCGGATCCAAGGCCGTCGTCGTCGCCAACTGCGACGACCCGCTGGTGGTGTGGGCCGCCTCCTCGTCCCCGAATGTGATCTGGGTCGCGGCCGGGCAGATGTGGAAGGACGACGCCTGGTCCTGCCCGTCCTGCGGTGGCGTGATGCAGCGCCCCGGCGAGGACTGGTTCTGCGGTGAGTGCGGCTTCCGCCGGCCCACGCCGACCTGGGCACTGTCCGGGGATCACGTGCTGGATCCGCACGGGTCCGCCTGGCCCATCCATCTGCAGCTTCCGGGCCGCGCCAACAAGGCGAACGCCGCCTCCTCCGCGGCCGTCGCCGCCGTCTTCGGGGTGCCGCCGCAGGTCGCCCTGGAGCGGATGTACCAGGTGCAGGCCGTCGCGGGGCGTTATGACGTCGTCCAGTTCCTGAACCGCGATCTGCGGCTGCTGCTGGCCAAGAACCCGGCCGGCTGGCTGGAGACGTTCTCCCTGATCGATGCGCCGCCCGCCCCGGTGATCCTGTCCGTGAACGCCCGCGGCGCCGACGGCACCGACACCTCCTGGCTGTGGGACGTCGACTACACCCGGCTGACCGGCCACCCGATCTTCGTGATCGGCGACCGGAAGCTGGACCTCGCCGTCCGTCTGGAGGTCGCGAACCAGCACTTCCAGGTCTGCGACGACCTCGACCAGGCCGTGCAGATGTGCCCGCCGGGCCGGATCGAGGTCATCGCGAACTACACCGCGTTCCAGGACCTGCGCCGCCGCGTCGGCAACTGATCTTCTGATCCTCGAAGGGCGATCACCTCATGAGCGACAACCAACTGCGGCTGGTGTGGATCTACCCGGACCTGCTCAGCACCTACGGCGACCAGGGCAACGCCCTCGTCGTGGAGCGGCGGGCGCGGCAGCGCGGCCTGGACGTGGCCCGGCTGGACGTGCGCAGCGACCAGCCGATCCCGACCTCCGGCGACATCTACCTGATCGGCGGCGGCGAGGACCGTCCCCAGCGGCTCGCGGCCGAGCGGCTGCGCCGGGACGGGCATCTGCAGCGCGCGGTGCAGAACGGCGCGATCGTCTTCTCCGTGTGCGCCGGGTACCAGATCCTCGGCCACGAGTTCATCAACGACCTCGGCCAGCGCGAGCCGGGCCTCGGCCTGCTCGACGTGGTGTCGGTGCGCGGCGAGGGCGAGCGGTGCGTCGGTGACGTGCTCGGCGACATCGACCCTCAGCTGGGCCTGCCGCAGCTGACCGGCTTCGAGAACCACCAGGGCGTCACCCACCTCGGCCCCACCGCCCGCCCCTTCGCGCGGGTGAAGATCGGCAAGGGCAACGGCACCGGGGACGGCACGGAGGGCGCGTACAACGGGACCGTCTTCGGCACATACATGCACGGCCCGGTCCTCGCCCGCAACCCGCAGATCGCCGACCTGCTGCTGAAGCTGGCGCTGGACGTCAACGCGCTGCCGCCGATCGACGACCGCTGGTACGAGGCACTCCGCAACGAGCGCATCACGGCTGCGCAGCAGCCTGCGTGAACACTGTTGCGCGGCAGCCCGCGTGAGCACTGCCGCGCAACAACCCGCGTGAACACTGCTGCTCAGCAGCCCGCCCCGGTGCGGCTTCAGCGATATTCCAGCGTGGTGCGCCAGCCTCGTAGTGGGCCCGCCTGACGGCCCGTCCGCTCACATGTGCGGGCGCGTCCAGCAGGCGGACGCCCGCTACGGAGCCACCCCCTCACGCCGGTAGGGTGGCCGGGAATCCGCCGGACACCGTGGTCCGGTTTCCCGGCCCACGTTGAGAAGGTATTTCGGGCTATGCGCATTGGTGTCCTCACGTCCGGCGGCGACTGCCCCGGCCTGAACGCCGTCATCCGGTCCGTCGTGCACCGTGCCGTCGCCGACCACGGCGACGAGGTCATCGGCTTCCGGGACGGCTGGAAGGGCCTCCTGGAGTGCGACTATCTCAAGCTCGACCTCGACGCCGTGGGCGGCATCCTGGCGCGCGGCGGCACCATCCTCGGCTCCTCCCGGGTCCGCCCGGAGCATCTGCGGGACGGCGTGGAGCGGGCCAAGGGCCATGTCGCGGAACTCGGCCTGGACGCGATCATCCCGATCGGCGGTGAGGGCACGCTGAAGGCGGCCCGGCTGCTGTCGGACAACGGGCTGCCGATCGTGGGCGTGCCCAAGACCATCGACAACGACATCGCTGTCACGGACGTCACCTTCGGCTTCGACACGGCCGTCACGGTGGCGACGGAGGCCCTGGACCGGCTGAAGACCACCGCCGAGTCCCACCAGCGTGTGCTGATCGTGGAGGTCATGGGCCGGCACACCGGCTGGATCGCGCTGCACTCCGGCATGGCGGCCGGCGCCCACGCCATCGTCGTCCCGGAACGGCCCTTCGACATCGACGAGTTGACGCAGAAGGTCGGCGAACGGTTCGAGGCGGGCAAGCGCTTCGCCATCGTGGTCGCGGCCGAGGGCGCCAAGCCGAAGCCCGGCACGATGGACTTCGACGAGGGCGGCAAGGACATCTACGGCCACGAGCGCTTCGCCGGGATCGCCCGGCAGCTGTCGGTCGAGCTGGAGCACCGGCTCGGCAAGGAGGCGCGGCCGGTGATCCTGGGTCATGTGCAGCGGGGTGGCACGCCGACGGCGTACGACCGGGTGCTGGCGACCCGCTTCGGCTGGCACGCGGTGGAGGCCGTGCACCGGGGTGAGTTCGGGCGGATGACGGCGCTGCGCGGGACCGACATCGTGATGGTGTCGCTGGCGGAGGCGGTCGAGACCCTGAAGACCGTCCCCGTGGAGCGGTACGACGAGGCGGAGTGCGTCCTGTAGTTCACCCCGGAACAACCCGCCCCCGGTCACGGCAGTGACCGGGGGCGGTTCTACTCTTGGGGCGGACAACTCGCACAACCCCCACGAATCAGGAGCCGCCGGATGGATCACAGCGGACACGGCATGCTGATGGATCTGCCGCCGTTCACGCTGGGGCGGGGGCTCCAGTGGTCGGCGGATCCGTTCTTCCTCGTGGCCTGCCTGTCCGGGCTCGCCCTGTACGGCTGGGGTGTCGTACGGCTGCGGCGGCGCGGGGACGCCTGGTCCGCGGGCCGTACGGTGTCGTACGTCGTCGGTGTGCTGACCGTCGCCCTGGTGATGTGCACCAAGCTGAACGACTACGGCATGGTGATGTTCAGCGTGCACATGGTGCAGCACATGGTGATCAGCATGCTGTCGCCGATCCTGATCCTGCTCGGCGCCCCGGTCACGCTGGCGCTGCGGGCGCTGCCGACCGCCGGCCGGGGCCGCAAGGGCCCGCGCGAGCTGCTGCTGGCGCTGCTGCACAGCCGCTACACGCGGATCGTCACGCACCCGGCGTTCACGATCCCGATGTTCATCGCGAGCCTGTACGTCCTGTACTTCACCCCGCTGTTCGACTTCCTGATGGGGTCGAAGAGCGGGCACATCGCGATGATGGTGCACTTCTTCGCCGTGGGCATGGTGTTCTTCTGGCCGATCATGGGCGTCGACCCGGGTCCGTACCGCCCGGGATACGTGATGCGGATGCTGGAGCTGTTCGCGGGCATGCCGTTCCACGCGTTCTTCGGTATCGCGCTGATGATGGCCACGGAGCCGATGGTGGACACCTTCAAGCACCCGCCGGCCTCCCTGGGCATCGACGCGCTGTCCGACCAGAACGCGGCCGGCGGGATCGCCTGGGCGTTCAGCGAGATCCCGTCCGTGCTGGTGCTGATCGCGCTGCTGTTCCAGTGGTACGGCTCCGAGCAGCGGCAGGCCAGGCGCAAGGACCGGGCCGCGGACCGGGACGGCGACAAGGAGCTGGAGGCGTACAACGCCTATCTGGCCTCGCTCAACGCACGCGAGAGCTGAGCCGCACGCGAGAGCTGGGGCGGAGCCGTCCCGTCCGGGCGAGAACAGGGGCACCATGGTCATGGACGGACCAAGAGGAGGGTGTCACGATGCCCGGTTCCACGAACGGTTCCACCAAGGCGATGGGGGCTCTCACGGTCGGCGGCCTCGTCGTCGTGACCGCCTACACGGTCGCGCTCGGCAGCAACGGCTGGCTGTGGTTCGGATGGGTGGTGCTGGGACTGCTGACGCTCGCCATGATCGTCACCCAGTCGTGAGGCCGGCCGCCCGGCGCGGCTGACTACAGTGCCCGCATGAACAGCAGGACTACCTCGTTCGACGACCTCGACCGCAAGATCATCACCGCGCTGATGGCGAACGCCCGGACCAGCTTCGCCGAGATCGGCGCGGGCATCGGACTGTCCGCGACCGCGGTCAAGCGGCGGGTGGACCGGCTCCGGGAGACCGGGGTGATCACCGGGTTCACGGCGACGGTGAGGCCCTCCGCGCTCGGCTGGCGCACCGAGGCGTACGTCGAGGTGTACTGCGAGGGCGCGGCCCCGCCCCGGCGGCTGGCGGAGGTGGTGCGCAACCATCCGGAGATCACGGCGGCCATGACGGTCACCGGCGGTGCCGACGCGCTGCTGCACGTGCGGGCGCGGGACGTGGAGCACTTCGAGGAGGTGCTCGAGCGGATCCGGGTCGAGCCGTTCATCCGGAAGACGATCAGTGTGATGGTGCTCTCCCACCTCCTCCCGGAAAGCCCGGAGGCCGGCGCGACCCACGCGGCACCCGAATGAGTCGAGGCATGCGCAGGAGTCGTGCGCGTACGTCCTGAAAGACGCAGCGATGCTGCGCATCTACGCAGCTTTCTTTTCTTGTCGGCCGTCTGCCTCCCTTTCTACCGTGGTGTGCACCCCAAGTGACACACAGCAAAGCGGAGGAAACCCTCTGTGTCCGAAAGCCGTGTACAGCGTCCTCGGCGCTTCCTCGTCTGCGAACCCAGACACTTCGCCGTGCAGTACGCGATCAATCCCTGGATGCACCCCGACAGGCCGGTCGACGTGGACCTCGCCCGGGAACAGTGGCAGACGCTGATCCGCGCCTACCGCGACCACGGGCACACCGTCGAGTCGGTCGAGCCGGTACCCGGCCTGCCCGACATGGTCTTCGCCGCCAACGCGGCGTTCGTGGTCGGCGGCCGGGTCTTCGGCTCCCTGTTCCACGCGCCGGAGCGGCGCCCGGAGTCGCTGCACTACGACACCTGGTTCAAGACGGCGGGCTACGACGTGTACCGCCCCGAGTCGGTGACCGAGGGCGAGGGCGACCTGGTGTGGACGGGCCGGTACGTGCTCGCCGGCACCGGGTTCCGCACCACCCGTGAGGCGCACCGGGAGGCGCAGGAGTTCCTCGGCCACCCGGTGATCGGCCTGACCCTGGTGGACCCGTACTTCTACCACCTGGACACGGCGCTGTTCGTCCTCGACGACGACAACATCTGCTACTACCCCGAGGCGTTCTCGGCTGGCAGCCGTGAGGTGCTGCGCCGGCTGTACCCGGACGCGGTGCTCGCCACCCGCGACGACGCGATGGCGTTCGGCCTGAACTCCGTCTCCGACGGACAGAACGTCTTCATAGCCCCCCAGGCCGAGGCGCTCGCCGAGCGCCTCGCCGGCCATGGTTACGCCCCCGTCCCCGTCGACCTGTCCGAGTTCCACAAGGCCGGCGGCGGCATCAAGTGCTGCACCCAGGAGATCCGCTGATGACCGCACCCGCGCGCACCCGTACGTCCGACGACCTGATCCGTGCGGAGGAGCCGGTCCTGGCGCACAACTACCACCCGCTGCCGGTGGTGGTCGCCCGCGCCGAGGGCACCTGGGTGGAGGACGTCGAGGGCCACCGGTACCTGGACATGCTCGCCGGCTACTCGGCCCTGAACTTCGGCCATCGGCACCCCGCGCTGATCGAGGCCGCACACCGCCAGCTCGACCAGCTGACGCTGACCTCCCGCGCCTTCCACAACGACCGGCTCGCCTCCTTCGCCGAGCGGCTCGCGGAGCTGACCGGCCTCGACATGGTGCTGCCGATGAACACCGGCGCGGAGGCGGTGGAGAGCGGCATCAAGGTGGCCCGCAAGTGGGCGTACGACGTGAAGGGCGTCCCCGCCGACCGGGCGACGATCGTGGTGGCGGCGGAGAACTTCCACGGCCGTACGACGACCATCGTCAGCTTCTCCACGGACGAGACGGCGCGGGCGGGCTTCGGCCCCTTCACGCCCGGCTTCCGGATCGTGCCGTACAACGACCTCGCCGCGCTGGAGGAGGCCGTCGACGAGACCACGGCGGCCGTGCTGCTCGAACCCATCCAGGGCGAGGCGGGTGTCATCATCCCGGACCACGGCTATCTCGCCGGGGTGCGCGAGCTGACCCGCCGCAAGGGCTGTCTGTTCATCGCCGACGAGATCCAGTCGGGCCTCGGCCGCACCGGCCGCACCTTCGCCGTCGAGCACGAGGACGTCGTGCCGGACGTGCTGCTGCTCGGCAAGGCGCTGGGTGGCGGAATCGTGCCGGTGTCGGCGGTGGTGGCCCGGCGCGAGGTGCTGGGGGTGCTGCACCCGGGCGAGCACGGCTCCACGTTCGGCGGCAACCCGCTCGCGGCGGCGGTCGGCACGGCCGTGGTCGAGCTGCTGCGGACCGGTGAGTTCCAGCGCCGGGCCGCCGAACTGGGCGTGATCCTGCGGGACGGACTGACGGAGCTGGCCGGCCGGGGCGTGGTCGGCTTCCGCTCCCGTGGTCTGTGGGCGGGCGTCGACATCGACCCGGCGATCGGCACCGGCCGCGAGATCAGCGAGCGGCTGATGCGGGAGGGGGTCCTGGTGAAGGACACCCACGGTTCCACCATCCGGCTGGCACCGCCGCTGACGATCACGGCGGAGGAGCTGCGCTCCGCGCTGGCGGCACTGGAGAAGGTACTGGGTTCCTGACGCGGGTCGGGGGGTGACCGCGGGCCGCCCCCCACCCGTCACCCGGCTGCCCGAAGAGTGACGATTGAGCCAAGAGGGGGTAGACCACTCTCAGCTACAGAGAGGTCGGCCGTGGGCACTCAAGAGGAGCAGGACGTCACCCGGCAGCGGTTCGACGTGGCCGACGCCGCGCCCCTGCTGCTCGACGCGCAGGGCGTGGTGACGAGCTGGACGCGGGGCGCCCAGCGCCTGCTGGCCTACACGGCTGCCGAGGTGGTGGGCACCAGGGTGACCGGCCTGCTGTCCGCCGAGGACGCCGCGCGAGTGCCCGAACTGGCCGAGCGGTGCCGCAGGGACGGCGGCTGGGCGGGGCTGCTGACCGCACGGCGCAAGGGCGGGCAGCCGATGCGGGTGATGGTGCGGATCACTCCTGCGGTGGAACCCGGTGGCGCCCCGCACTGGCTGGTTCTCGTCTCCGACGTGGCCGGGGCGCGCGGCTGGGACATGAGCCGTGGGGTGCTGGAGCAGATGGTGTCCGACTCCCCGGTCGGCATCGCGATCGTGGACACCGATCTGCGGTGCGTGTGGTCGAACGAGGCCCTGGAGCGGTACGGCGGCGGCTCCCCGCGGGAGCGGCTGGGGCGGCGGCTGGCGGAGATCCAGCCGGGGATCGACTCCGACGGCATCGAGGCGCAGATGCGGCGCGTGCTGCAGACCGGCCGGGCCGTGGTCGGCTACGAGCATGTGGGCCAACTGCGGTCGGCGCCGCACCGGGAGACGGCGCACATGATGTCGTTCACCCGCCTCGACGACGACCAGGGCCATCCCATGGGCGTGTACTACACGGTCGTCGACATCACCGAACGGCACCGCGCCCGGCAGCGCCTGGCCCTGCTCGACCGGGCCGGTGAGCAGATCGGCCGCACCCTGGACATCGTGCGGACCGCGCAGGAACTGGCGGACGTGGCCGTACAGGACTTCGCCGACTTCGTCAGCGTGGACCTGCTGGAGTCCGTGCTGCGGGGCGCGGAGCCCGAGCCGGGGCCGGTGCGGGACACGGACGAGGTGCCGCTGCGGCGGGCCGGGCACCAGTCGGTGATTCCCGGGGCTCCGGAAGCCGTCGTGGAGATCGGCGAAGTCGCCACGTACTTCGCCGGTTCGCCCCCGATCCGCAGTCTGACCACGGGCCGGTCCTGGCGCGAGGAACGGCTCGACCCGCTCGCCAAGGAGTGGGCCACCGACATCCCCGGCGGCCGGGCGGCGACGTTCCTGGAGCTCGGCCTGCACAGCGTGATGATCGTGCCCATCCGCGCCCGAGGCATCACGATGGGCGTCACCGCCTTCTTCCGGCGCCACCGTCAGGAGCCGTTCGACGAGGACGACCTGAGTCTCGCCGAGGACCTGGTGTCGCGGGCGGCGGTCTGCGTGGACAACGCCCGCCGCTACACCCGCGAGCGGGACGCGGCCCTGGTCCTGCAGCGCAACCTGCTGCCGCGCCGGCTGCCCGAGCAGGACGCGGTGGAGGTGGCCGCCTGCTACCGGCCGGCCGACGAGCTGACCGGCCTCGGCGGCGACTGGTACGACATCATCCCGCTGTCCGGTGCGCGCGTGGCCCTGATCGTGGGCGAGGTGCCGGGGCACGGGATCGACGCCGCGGCGGCCATGGGGCGGCTGCGCACCGCGGTGCACACGCTCGCGGCGCTCGATCTGCCGCCCGAGGAGGTCCTGGCGCACCTCGACGACCTGGTGTCGCGGATGGCCCGGGAAGAGGGCGTCCGACCCGAGGACCCGGAGGCCGCCGGTGTCCAGGCCGTGGGGGCGGGCTGCGTGTACGTGGTCTACGACCCCGTCAACGGGCGGTGCACGATGGCCGCCGCGGGCCATCCCGCGCCCGCCGTCGTCCTGCCCGACGGCGTCGTCAGCTTCGTCGACCTGCCGCAGGGGCCGCCGCTCGGTGCGGGCGGTCCGCCCTTCGAGGCGGTCGAACTGACGCTGGCCGAGGGCAGCACGCTGGCCCTGCACACCGACGGGCTACTGGTCCATGGGGACGACACGGACGACGCCGGTGCCGTCGCCGTGGACCGCGACCGGCTGCGCCGCGCCCTGGAACAGCGGGCCCCCACGCTCGACGCGCGCTGCCGGGCCGTGGTGGACGCGCTGGTCCCGGCCCGGCCGTACGACGACGTGGCCCTGCTGATGGCCCGCACCAGGCTGCTCGGCGCCGACCGGGTCGCCGACTGGGAGCTGCCCGCCGACCCGGCCGTGGTCTCCGACGCCCGCAAGGAGGCCATCCGGCAGCTGAGCGAGTGGGGGCTTCAGGAACTGGCGTTCACCACGGAACTGGTCGTGAGCGAGCTGGTCACCAACGCCATCCGGCACGCGGACGGCCCCTTCCGGCTCCGGCTGATCAGGGACCGGGCCGCCGTGATCTGCGAGGTCTCCGACGGCAGCGCCACCGCGCCCCATCTGCGTCATCCGCGCGCCACGGACGAGGGCGGCCGCGGACTGCTGCTGGTCTCCCAGTTCACCGAGCGATGGGGAACCCGCTTCGCCCCCGGCGGGAAGATCATCTGGGCCGAGCAGTCCACGACGAACCAGCCGGCCTGACCGACACGGAACGTTCGGACCGCGGTGAGCGACACCCCCGCGCCGGCGTCAGCCGCTGACGAGGCGAAGGGCTCTCGCGTGAACTCGGCAGTGGCGTCAGGGACTTCGGTGGCGCGGCCTGCCGCTGCGTCCTCGCCGACGTCTCCAGGCCCCGCCCATTGCCCCGTTGCGGCCGGTGACGTAAGGATTGCGGGGGCCACGTGCACCCCGGGTGGCTCGCCCCTGCGAGCACGTCTGACCGCCGAGAGGCTGCTTGTCGACCGGCACCGCATCGACCAAGAATCTGACCTACCGTCAGGCAACTCGGCAAAAGGTCAGCATGAGACCGGCAGAACCCGGCTAAGGATGACCACAGGCGCACATGAGCCAACTGCCGGGAAACCAGGGCTGACCTGGGACAGACGCCGGTTCCCGAGGGGAGCCGGTGAAGTGAGGAGTGAGCCGTGTTCTACTACCTGCTCAAGTACGTGCTGCTCGGTCCCCTGCTGAGACTGGTGTTCCGTCCCCGGATCGAGGGCCTGGAGAACGTGCCGGACTCCGGCCCCGCGATCGTCGCCGGGAACCATCTGTCCTTCTCCGACCATTTCCTGATGCCGGCGATGCTCAGGCGCCGGATCACCTTCCTCGCCAAGGCGGAGTACTTCACCGGCCCGGGGCTGAAGGGCCGGCTCACCGCGTTCTTCTTCCGCAGCGCCGGGCAGATCCCGGTGGACCGCTCGGGCAAGGACGCGGGGCAGGCGGCGATCCGCGAGGGCCTGAAGGTGCTGCGCAGGGGTGAGTTGCTGGGGATCTACCCGGAGGGCACCCGTTCGCACGACGGCAGGCTCTACAAGGGCAAGGTCGGCGTCGCGGTGATGGCGCTGAGGGCCGGGGTGCCGGTCGTGCCGTGCGCGATGATCGGCACGTTCGAGGCCCAGCCGCCGGGGAAGGTCATCCCGAGCATCCGCCCGGTCACCATCCGCTTCGGCAAGCCGCTCGACTTCTCCCGCTACGCCGGTATGGAGCAGGAGAAGGCGATCCTGCGGGCCGTCACCGACGAGATCATGTACTCCATCCTGGCGCTGTCGGAGCAGGAGTACGTCGACGAGTACGCGGCCGTCGTCAAGGAGCGGCAGGCCGCCGAGAAGGGCACGAGGGAGCGCAGGTTCCCGCGGGCGCCGCTCGGCTGAACCGCCTCTGCCGACGGCAGAAGGACCGTCGCCCGGGCGGCCCACGTGCCTAGGCTCACCGTATGAAGAGAGCTGTGGTGATCGGGGCGAGCGGGCAGATCGGCCGTCCGACGGTGGACGCGCTGGTGCGGGACGGCTGGGAGGTGACGGCCGCCTCGCGCGGCGGCCGCCGGGACCAGGGGTGGGACGACGGGGTACGGACGGTCCGGCTGGACCGCTCCGACGACACGGCACTGGCCGCGCTGATCGGCGACGGCTGCGACCTGGTGGTCGACATGGTCGCGTACGACGCCGTGCACGCACGGCAGTTGACGTCCCTGGCGGGCCGTGTCGGTTCGGCGGTCGTCATCTCCAGTGTGTCCGTGTACGACGACGGAACGGGCCGGAACTTCGACACGTCGCACGAGCCGGACGGCTTTCCGGCCTACCCGGTGCCGGTCCCCGAGAACCAGCCGACGGTGGCTCCGGGCGAGGCGTCGTACAGCACCCGCAAGGCCGCGCTGGAACACGAACTCCTCACGGCCGCCGACCGGTTGCCGGTGACCGTGCTGCGGCCGGGCGCGGTGCACGGGCCGTACAGTCCGCTGCCCCGTGAGCTGTACTTCGTCAAGCGGAACCTGGACGGCAGGCGCAGGCGGGTGCTGTCGTACAAGGGTGAGAGCCGGTTCCATCCGTCGAGCGCCCGGAACGTCGCCGAGCTGGTCCGGCTGGCGGCGGCCCGGCCCGGTACCCGGGTGCTCAACGCCTGTGACGGCGAGGCGCCGACGGTCGCCGGGATCGGAGCGGCGGTCGACGCGGTGATGGGCGTGGAGACGGAGACGGCGCTGCTCGACGGTCCTCCCGACGGTTCCGTGGGGAGCACGCCGTGGTCGGTTCCGCTGCCGGTCGTCCTCGACATGTCCGCCGCCGAGCGGGAGTTGGGCTACCGGCCGGTGGTCTCGTACGCCGAGAGCCTGCCGGATACGGTCGGATGGCTGACGGACGCCCTCGCCGGGCGGGACTGGCGGGAGAGCTTCCCGCTCCTCGCCCGGGCGTATCCGGACCTGTTCGACTACGCGGCCGAGGACGCCGAGTTCGCCGCAGGGGCGGGGGCTTGAGCGAGGACATGAGCGAGGGGCGGCCGGAGAGCCCGGCCGCCCCTCGTCACCGTACGATCCCGGTCACGGCTTGGGCGTGGCGTGCGGGCCGCAGGTCACGTCCGCACCGTCCAGCTTGCCGTCGAGCAGGTAGGCGTCGACGCGCTGGTTGATGCAGGGGTTGACCAGGCCGGTCACACCGTGCGAGCCCGCGTCCTTCTCGGTGATCAGACGGGAGCCCTGGAACCGCTGGTGCAGTTCGACGGCGCCCTCGTACGGGGTGGCCGCGTCCCGGGTGGACTGCACGATCAGCACCTGCGGCAGGCCCTTGTGGGTCTTGACGTCGACCGGGGTCCGCTGCTTGACGGGCCAGGTGGCGCAGGGCAGGTTCATCCAGGCGTTGGCCCAGGTCATGAACGGGTAGTCCGCGTTGAGCCGGGTGTTGTCCCGGTCCCACTTCTTCCAGCTGGTGGGCCACTTGGCGTCGGTGCACTCGACGGCCGTGTAGACGGCGTTGCCGTTCTCGGCGGTGATGTTGCCGGCCGTGTTCGACAGGTTCGGCGCGGCGGCGTCGACCAGTGCCTTGGTGTCACCGGCGAAGTACTTGCCGAACACCGTGGCGACCGGCACCCACGAGGAGTCGTAGTACGGCGCGCTCTGGAAGAAGGAGATCAGCTCGGCCGGGCCGACGACCCCGCCGATGGGGCTCTTCTTGGCGGTGGCGCGCAGCTCGAGCCACTTGGCCTGGACGGCGTCGCGGGTGGTGCCGAGGTGGAAGGCGGCGTCGTTCGCGGCGACCCAGTCCTCCCAGTCCTTCCAGCGGCCCTCGAAGGCGATGTCCTGGCCCAGGTTGGCCTGGTACCAGATGTTCTCGCGAGCGGGGTTGACCACGCTGTCCACGATCATGCGGCGCAGGTGGCCCGGGAAGAGGGTGCCGTAGACGGCGCCGAGGTAGGTGCCGTAGGAGACGCCGAGGTAGTTGAGCTTCTTCTCGCCCAGGGCGGCGCGGATGACGTCCAGGTCGCGGGCGGTGTTCGGCGTGGTCATCTGCTGGAGCATCGCGCGGCCGGTGCGGTCCAGGCAGCCGTCGGCGTACTCACGGGCCAGCTTGCGCTGGGCCGTCTTGTCCGCCTCGGTGTCCGGCACCGGGTCCATCTTCGGCGCCTTCACGAACTCCTGCGGGTCCTCGCAGGATATGGGCGCGGAGTGGCCGACGCCGCGCGGGTCGAAGCCGACGAAGTCGTAGGCCTTGGCGACGTTCGCCCAGACGGGGTTCTTGGTGGTGACCCGGCGCGGGAAGCGCAGGCCGGAGCCACCGGGACCGCCCGGGTTGTAGACGAGGGCGCCCTGGCGCTCCTCCTTGGTGCCCGTGTTGCCGATGCGGTCCACGGCGAGCTTGATCTGCTCGCCGTACGGGTGGGCGTAGTCCAGCGGCACGCTGACCCAGCCGCACTGGATGGGCTTCTCCAGCCCCCAGTCGGCCGGGCAGTCCTGCCAGTCGATGCCGGCCTTGGCGGCGCGGGCGGCGGCGATCGCGGCGCCCTGGGCCTCCCGGTCCTGGCCGGTCCGGCCGGCGGCGCTGGCCGCGGGCGCCGTGACGGCACCGGCGATCAGGGTGGCGGTGACGAGTGCTCCGGCCGAACCGAGCGCCAGCAGGCGGCTCTTCGGTCTGTTGTCCCTCAAGTGGGCCCCTCCCCCTACATCAGGATCACTGCGAGTGGTCAGTTCGGGGATCCTCTCGGCTGTGAGCCGTCCGAGAACAGGGGGCGCCCGGCATCTTTACCAATCCGATAAACGGATGGTCATGTCCGGTGGGGAGAAGCGGACTTCAGCCGAGGCGGGTCAGTGCCTCGTCCAGGACTCGACGCAGGCGCAGTGCGTCCGGTGCCACCGCGCTGACCAGGACTGCCGGGCCGGCCAGAGGCATCAGGGCCGCGCACTCGCCCAGCAGCCGGGGCTCGACCGGATGACCCGCGAACTCCGGGCGCACGACGACCAGTTGGCCCACCGCGCGGCGCCCCGCCAGCACCGCCGGTCCGTCCCAGCCCCCCGGCGCCCCGGGCCCGCAGGCCAGTTCCTGGTCCAGCACCGTACGGCCCGCGACCCGTACCGTCAGCCTGCTGGTGAGTCGCCCGGGTTCCTCTCCCGCCCGGCCGAGCACCTGCTCCTCGCGCAGCACGAGCCGGGCTCCGGCGGCGAGTTCGGCGCGGGTGGTGACGTGCAGGTCGCTGCCGCGGGCCGAGATCAACTGCTCGGGGAGCCAGTGCAGTTCGGCGTCGTCGGCCACGTCGAGCCGCACGTCGTAGCGGGCCTCTTCCTTGGCCTGCCCGGGCAGGGCGAGGGTGGCGGCGGTGGAGCCGACGTGCAGCCGGGCGCCCTCGGCCACGCTCGCCGTGAGCGAGAACCGGTCGCCGCCGAGCGGGCCGCTCATCGCGCCGACGACCATGACCCTCGCCTCGCGGCCGCCGGACCGGGTCCGGCGCAGGGCCAGCGGGCCGTCGCTGTCCAGTACGGGAAGCACGGTGCCGCCCCGGCCGTCGGCCCGGGCCACGATCCGCGCGTCCGCCCGGACCCCGGTGGCCGTCATGCCGTCCACGCGGCGAGCCGCTCGCGCACCCAGGCGGCCACGGCGGCGACGCCGGGCTCGCCGCGCAACGACTGGAAGACCACCGGGAGTTCGGCCCGCTGGGCCTTGGCATCGGCGGCCATCCGGGCGAGGTCGGATCCGACGTGGGGCGCGAGGTCGGTCTTGTTGACGACGAGCAGGTCGGCGGTGGTGACACCGGGGCCGCCCTTGCGCGGGATGTCGTCACCGCCGGCCACGTCGATCACGAAGATCTGCGCGTCCACGAGCCCCTTGGAGAAGGTCGCGGTGAGGTTGTCGCCGCCGGACTCGACGAGGATCAGGTCCAGCGGGCCGACGGCGTCCTCCAGGTCCTCCACGGCTTCGAGGTTGGCGGAGATGTCGTCGCGGATCGCGGTGTGCGGGCAGGCGCCGGTCTCCACGGCCGTGATCCGCTCGGGCGGCAGCACGGCCTCGCGGAGCAGGAACTCGGCGTCCTCACGGGTGTAGATGTCGTTGGTGACGACGGCCAGCGACAGTTCGTCGCGCAGGGCCCGGCAGAGCGCCGCGACGGTCGCGGTCTTCCCGGACCCGACGGGCCCGCCGAGCCCGATGCGCAGGGCGCGACGCGAGCCGTCGGGCCGGTGCGCGTCGGCGCTGAGGGCGGCGGGGCCGGAGTGGGTGTGGTCGAGGTGCATGGGTACGGCTCCTGTGGGGGCGAGAGGCCGGATCACGTGTGCGGGAGGGCTTGGGGCCGCGAACGGTCACCCTTGAACCAGGCGATCCGGGCGGACGGGTGGACGGGCGGAGAGGGGCGGGCGGACGGGCGGACGGGCGGACGGGCGGGCAAGATCATGAAGCGAACAGTCGCACCGGCCATGCGGCGTGTTCCTCCGCCATGACCTCCAGCAGCGGTGCCGAACCGGCGGGCAGCGCGTCGCTGCCCTCGGCGGCCGCCTTCCGCGCCGCCTCGACGGCCCGGTCCGCGACGCGGTCCAGCTCCGGCGCCAGCCGGGCCAGTACGCCCGTCGCGTCGAACGGGTCCAGGCTCAGCAGTCGTACCGTGGCCGTGGCCGGTCCGCTGACGCTCTCGTAGAGCGCGCAGTAGGCCGCGTCCTGCGGGGCGAGTCCGGCCGCCCGGGCGGCCATGCCGAGCACGACGGGCTGATGGGCGCCCTTGGGGAACTCCCGTGCCAGCGCGTCGAGTTCGGCAGACGGCCAGCTCGCTCGGGCGGCCCGCAGCAGCTGCCGTCCCAGCCTGCGCGCAGCGGTCCGCAGTGCGGGTGACGGCGTACGGGCGTCCGCCGCCGCGTCCAGCTCGCCCGGAACCACGCCGAGTACGGCGGCCGCCGCCAGCGCGCCCGCGACCAGCCCGGCGGTGTGCAGCCGGCCCCGGCAGAAGTCCTCCAGGCCCGCGGCGGAGGTGATCCGGCCCGCCTTGACGGCGGCCTCCGCCCCGCCGGAGTGCGCGTGTCCTCCGGCGGGGAAGCGGCCGTCGGCCAGGACGAGGAGTGCCGCGCGTGACATCACGACACCGTCAGAAGAGGAAGTAGCGCTGGGCCATGGGCAGTTCGGCGGCCGGAGTCGCCTCCACCAGCTCGCCGTCGATGTGCACGGCGAAGCTGTCGGGGTCGATCCGGACGTCGGGCCGGGCGTCGTTCTCCCGCATGTCGGCCTTGGTCACCGCACGCGTGGACGCGATCGCCGCGAACCGCTTGCCGAGCCCGAGCCGCTCCGGCAGCCCGTCCTCGATCGCCAACGGGGCCACGAAGTTCACCGAGTTGGCGGCCGGGGCCCGGCCGGTCGCGCCGTACATCGGGCGGGGCAGGATCGGCTGCGGGGTGGGGATGGAGGCGTTGGCGTCGCCCATCTGCGCGTAGGCGATCTGCCCGCCCTTGAGCACGAGCTGCGGTTTGACGCCGAAGAACGCGGGCTCCCACAGCACCAGGTCGGCGAGTTTGCCGGTCTCGACCGAGCCGATCTCGGCGGCGAGACCCTGGGCGAGCGCGGGGTTGATGGTGTATTTGGCGACATAGCGACGCACGCGCTGGTTGTCCGCGCGTCCGTCACCGGGCAGCGCGCCACGCCTGCGCTTCATCACATGAGCCGTCTGCCAGGTGCGCAGGATGACCTCGCCGACGCGCCCCATGGCCTGGGAGTCGGAGGAGATGATCGAGATCGCGCCGAGGTCGTGCAGGACGTCCTCCGCGCCGATGGTGGACGGCCGGATCCGGGACTCGGCGAACGCCAGGTCCTCGGGGACGGCGGGGTTGAGGTGGTGGCACACCATCAGCATGTCGAGGTGTTCCTCGGCGGTGTTGACGGTGTAGGGCCGGGTCGGGTTGGTGGAGCTGGGCAGCACGTTGGGCTGCGAGACCACGGTCATGATGTCCGGCGCGTGCCCGCCGCCGGCACCCTCGGTGTGGTACGAGTGGATGCCCCGGCCCGCGATCGCGGCGAGGGTGTCGCCGACGAAACCGGCCTCGTTCAGGGTGTCCGTGTGGATGGCGACCTGGATGCCCGTGCGGTCCGCGACGGTCAGCGCGGCGTCGATGACGGCCGGGGTGGAGCCCCAGTCCTCGTGCAGCTTCAGGCCGGCCGCGCCGCCCCGGATCTGGGAGAGCATCGCCTCCTGGGAGACGGTGTTGCCCTTGCCGAGGAAGCCCACGTTGACCGGGTAGGCCTCCATCGCCTCGAACATCCGGGCGAGGTGCCAGGGACCGGGCGTGACGGTGGTGGCCTTGGAGCCCTCGGCGGGGCCGGTGCCGCCGCCGACCAGCGTGGTGATGCCGGAGGCCAGCGCCTCGTCGGCGATCTGGGGGCAGATGAAGTGGACGTGCGCGTCGATGGCGCCGGCGGTGAGGATCCGCCCGTTGCCGGCGATGATCTCGGTCTCGGGGCCGATGACCAGGTCGGGGTGGACGCCGTCCATGGTGTCCGGGTTGCCGGCCTTGCCGATCGCGGTGATGCGGCCGTCACGGATGCCGACATCGGCCTTGACGACGCCCCAGTGGTCGACGACGACGGCACCGGTGATCACCGTGTCGGGGGTGCCGTCGGCGCGGGTGGCGCGGGACTGGCCCATGGACTCGCGGATGACCTTGCCGCCGCCGAACACCGCCTCGTCGCCGGAGATGCCGGGTCCGCCGGAGCGGTCCTCCTCGATCTCGATCAGCAGGTCGGTGTCGGCGAGCCGGATACGGTCACCGGTGGTGGGCCCGAACAGATCGGCGTAGGCGCCACGCGAGATCTCAGGCATCGAGGGCACCTCCGGTCTCCCCGCGCAGCCCCGGCACGATCCGGGCGCCGGCGAGGGGGACGAGCTCGACGTCGACGGGGATGCCGGGCTCGAAGCGCACGGCGGTGCCCGCGGCGACGTTCAGCCGCTTGCCGCGGGCGGCGGCACGGTCGAACTCCAGGCCTGGGTTCGCCTCGGCGAAGTGGTAGTGGGAGCCGACCTGGACCGGCCGGTCGGCGGCGTTGAGGACGGTGAGGCGGGTGATCGCGCGGCCCTCGTTGACGAGGACGGGATCGTCCGCGAACAGGATCTCTCCGGGAATCATCGCGGCCCCCTCAGATGATCGGCTCGTGGACGGTGACGAGCTTGGTGCCGTCCGGGAAGGTGGCCTCGACCTGGACGTCGTGGATCATCTCGGGGACCCCGTCCATGACGTCGTCCCTGGTGAGGAGCTTGCGACCGGAGGACATGAGCTCGGCGACCGTACGGCCGTCACGCGCGCCCTCGAGGATGTGCGACGTGATGAGGGCGACCGCCTCCGGGTGGTTGAGCCTGAGCCCACGGGCCCTGCGCTTCTCGGCCACGTCGGCCGCCACGTGGATCAGCAGCCTTTCTTGCTCGTGCGGGGTCAGTTGCACGTCCCACCTCACAGTCCTTGCTCCGGACCGTGCGGGGTCCGGTTGCCGCAGCCATCGCAACGGGGATAGGTGTAACACGCAAACAAATCCCCGGATCGTCCTCAATCCGGGCAGAAAAGCCCCTGATGGCGTGGATCGGCAGGCTAGAACGCCGGAGTTTCAGCCACGTTAACCAGACCTTGATCCACCGATGACCCGCGCGACGGGATCGCCGATACGCGGCGCGGTCAGGACACGCCGGGACCGCGATGCTCGGCGGCGATCCCGAACCGCCGCTGTTCGCGCGCGGCGGAACCGGCCTCACGGATACCCGAGACCGAGCTGACGACCTGCTCCCCGGCCGGCTCCTCGAGGGCGTCCAGCCGCTCCAGGTCGGCGGCCGAGACCAGCGCGACCAGCGGCTTGCCGTGCCGCGTCACGACGACGCGCTCACCGCCGTACACGACGCGGTTGATCAGGTCGGCGAGCTCAGCCCTGGCTTGCGTCACCGGAATCTCGTAGGACATGCCCCCATCATAACGTCACGTACATCCTGTACATTTTTTACAGAAGCCGAGCCCGTCAGAGGCCGTGCGATGAGAAGGGGTGCCCTATGTCCCTGTCCCGAGCGTTCGCCCGTCACGTCCTGCCCGAGTTCACCGAGCGCACCAGCGGCGGTGTCCGCACGCTCGACCCCTACGGCAAGCTCTTCGAGGACCGGATCGTCTTCCTCGGCACCCCGCTGGACGACGCGGCCGCGAACGACGTGATGGCACAGTTCATGTACCTCGAACACGCGGCCCCGGACCGGGACATCACGCTGTACGTCAACTCCCCCGGTGGCTCGTTCAGCGCACTGACGGCGGTCTACGACACGATGCGGTACGTCAGTTGCGACGTGGCCACCTACTGCCTGGGGCAGGCCGCCTCCCACGCCGCGCTGCTGCTCGCGGCCGGCACGCCGGGCAAGCGGTTCGCCCTGCCCGGCGCGCGCATGGTCCTCGCCCAGCCCCAGCTCGCCGAGCCGGTGCAGGGCCACACCAGCGACCTGCTCATCCAGGCGGACGAGTTGGCCCGGGTGCGCGCACTGACGGAGGAGATGCTGGTACGGCACACCGGGCGCACGGCCGAGCGGGTACACCGCGACCTGGCGCGGGACTTGGTCCTGGACGCCCCCGCGGCGGTGGCCTACGGCCTGGTGGACGCCGTCGTTCCCGGCCGGCGGAGCACCCCCGGCGCACCGGACGCGAGGTGAGCCGCCGATGCTGCCGGACCTGCCGCCACTGCCCGCACTGACGCGGGCCGAGGGCGGTCTGATCGATCGTTACCTGGAGGCCGCCGACCTGCTGGGCCGCGTCAATCCCGCGCACGGCGGGGACACCTATCGCGGGCTGCGGGCCGCCCAGGCCCTGGTGCGCAAGGCCGCAGAGCTGCGTGACGCCCTCGCGTTGATGCACCGGCGAGGCGAGACGGAGCTGCACGGGGACACGCTGGCACGGGCCTTGCGGGTGCTGGACGGTGAACGCCGTACCGCGCGCGTCGCGCTCCCGCCCGACGACGTGGGCTGATCCGGACGCCGGACCGGCCGGACGGGACCCGGATGTCGACAGGCGCCGCTCGGACCGGACTTGAAACGGCCCGAACGATGTACCGCCGACCGGTGTATATCCAGATCGTTCTCGGCGCCTTCCGAGTTGCGCTCCACGCGGGTTCGCCGTTCACGGGAAAGCGCTTCGCCCCAGGTCCGGGGCTACGTCCGGGACCTGACGATGCCTCGAACGCCACACTGTCCACCCGAACGGGTGAGTGGTGAGTAACGCCACAAATCTCCTCAGGTATTGGGATTTTCGGACCGGTGTGCGTGAAGATCCCTGACTGACGACAAGCCCCCGCCACCGCGGCGGGGCGGTCCGGGCGGACGCCGAGTCCTGCCGCCGCCCGGACGACCGGTCGACAGGAGTGGATCGGCAGGAGTGGAGGACCCGAGCAAGGCGGGTCGCCGGAACGGATGTTCGTCTGTTCGTCGCAGACGGCCGGACGTTCCGAGCAGCCCTTGGGGTGAAGCCGCGGCAACGCGGCCGGGCAACTTCGCCAGCCCGAATCCGACAGGTCATCCTTCACAGGCGGCTGACGAAGGGTTGCGCATGACTGCGCCTAATCGTGTCCCGTCGCTCATGGCCCGGGCCGGCACGGCCTCGGCCCTCACCCTCGCCGCCGTCGGCGGCTCGATCGCGGTACCCGGTCTCGCCACCGATGCCTCGGCCGCGACTCTCGCGACAAAAGCACTGCAGGTCGCGGCCTCCAAGGAGGGGTCCCCGTACCAGTACGGGGCCACCGGGCCGCGCAGGTTCGACTGCTCGGGGCTGACGCTCTACTCGTTCAAGAAGGCGGGCAAGACCCTGCCGCGTACCGCCGCCCAGCAGTACAACAAGACGCACCACATTTCCGCCGGCCAACGCAAGGCCGGTGACCTGGTGTTCTTCCACTCGGGTTCCTACGTCTACCACGTCGGCATCTACGCCGGGCACGGAAAGCTCTGGCACGCGCCGAGGACCGGGGACGTGGTGCGGCTCCAGAAGATCTGGACCAACAGCGTCTGGTACGGCCGGGTGAGCTGACCCGGTCCGCTACGGCAGGCAGGCCGGCCGGTCTGCCTGATGGCCGGCCGACCTGCCCGCTGGGACAGGCCGGCTGACTCGCCTGCCGGGGCAGGTCGGCTGACTCACCGTCAGCGCAGGAGCGGCTCCAGCAGCAGGGCCGCTCCCAGTACCGTCAGAGCCACCCCGGTGCCCGCCTGGAGCCCACGGGCGGCCCGGGGCCGGCGCAGCCATCTGCCCAGCCGGTCGACCAGCAGCGCGACCACCGGGAACCACACCAGCGCCAGCGCGCACACGATGAGCGCGAGCAGCAGTGTCCGGGGCAGCACGGGACTGCCGACGGGCACGAACTGCGGCAGCAGGCTGAGGAAGGTCAGCGAGGCCTTCGGATTGAGGACGTGGTGACGAAGCCCTGCCGGAGGGGGTGCGTCGGCTCGGCCGCCCTCTCCTCGGCCGCCCTCTCCTCGGCCAGCCTCTCCTCGGGCGCCTGGACGACCCCGCGCAGTGACCACAGCGTGCGCACCCCGAGCTGCAGCACATAGGCGCCGCCCAGCAGCTGCAACGCCCGGAACGGTGCGGGCACGGCCACCGGCATGGCCGCGACACCGGCCACCGCCAGGGTGGTGTGCATCAGGAGTCCGCCCGCGATGCCGAGTGCGCAGACCGCGCCGGCCCGGCGCGAGACCAACGCGTTGCGTACGACCACGGTGAAGTCGGCGCCCGGCATGGCGACCAGTCCGGCGGCGATCCCGGTGAAGGCGATGAGCTGTCCGTCCATGCGCCAGACTGCCCCGGCCAAGCCACTGTCCGTGGTGGTGGCCGTCGCGGAGGCCGGCTCCATCACCCGGGCCGCCGACCGGCTCGGCTACACGCCGCCCGCCCTCTCCCAGCAATTGGCCGAACCGGAGCGGGAGGCCGGTACCGCACTGCTGGTCCGGCACCATCGCGGGGCCCGGCTGACCGAGGCGGGCGAGATGCTCGTGGCACGGGCCCGCCGGGTGCTGGACGAACTGGAGCGGGCCCGGCACGAGCTGGCCCGGCTGACCGGCCTCACCGGCGGCGCCCTGCGGCTCGGCACCTTCCCGACCGCCGGGGTGCATCTGCTGCCGCCGGCGCTGAGCGCGTTCCGCCGGGCGCATCCGGACGTGACACTGTCGGTCGCGGACTACGACCCGCCGACCGGGGTCACAGCCGTGGCGGCCGGCGAGGTGGACCTGGCCCTGACCCACACCTACCACCCGGCCGAGCCCTCCCCCGTACCGTCGTCGGTGCGTCTGGAGCCGGTCCTGGTGGAGGAACTGGTGCTGGTGACCGCGCCCGGACACGCCCTGAGCAGCACCTCGTCCCGGCTGCCCCTGGCGGAGCCGGCCGGCCGGCCACTGATCAGCATGGCCCCGCACCATCCGGCACGCCGGGAGATCGAGGCCCAGCTGTCCGACGCGGGCGCCACACCGGCCCTGCTGGTACCCACCCCCGGATACGCCGTGGTCTGCGCCCTCGTCAGCGCCGGGCTCGGGGTGGCCGTCGTCCCCGAGATGGTGGCTCGACGGCATCCACACCGGTCGGAGTACGCCCGTTGGAAGCGGGCCGCCTGCACCGCACCATCTCGGTGGCCTACCGCCCCGACGAGTCCACACCGGCGGCGGACGCCTTCCGCGCCCCGCTACGGGGGGCCTTCGGCCGGGCGGGACGGTCACCGGGGGCTTGAGCGCCCAGGCAGCCAGGGGCTCATGGCGTCCCACGACGGGTTTGCGTCCGGCTGGCGCGGCCCTGGGTGGCTTGATCTGCGCCAAGTCGGCCGACCCCGGGGTCTTGAGCGCGGCCACGGAGTCGGCCACTTTCCGGGCGACGAGGGGCTGAGGGCGTCAGGTGCCGGGGCTGGGCCAGTAGGTGAGGGGCGGGGCCGACGCGACTCGGGTACTTCGGGGGTGGGCGAGGCGGCCGCAGCCGAGGAGGTGCAGCGGTGCCGGGACTTCCGCGGTTCGCCCGGCGCGGCCGGCTGGAGCGGTCGCGAGGCGGCGCTCGGACGGCGTGGCGACCCGCGGCTCCCGGATGACCGCTCCGCCGGGCCGCCGGCCACAGCAGGGCCAGGGACGGGACAGGGGCCTCGGAGCGATTCGGCCACGCCGGCTCCCAGCCCGTCACCACCACGCGCCCCGTCATCCCCCGCGGCCCAGCCCCCTCCGGCCCCTGGCCGCCCACGAGCCAGTCGCACCCACACCCCTCAGCCCCGTCACCCCCGCCCGACGCCCCCCGCTCCATAGCCCACCGTCCCCGACCCGTTGCTCCCAGCCCGTCGCCACCACCCGGCCCGTCATCCCGGACGCCCCGGCGACCCAGCCCCCTCCGGCTCCTCGCCGCCCACAGGCTCGTCGCACCCACACCCCTCGCTCCCGCCTCCTTCGCCGCCCCGAGCTCTTCCGCGCCCCCGAGCTCCCGACCTGGCTCGAAGTGGCCCGGAGAGAGCACTCTCCCCACCGCACCCCCGCTGAGAGGGCTACGGTTCCTGTGGGACCGCTGCCGGGACCGGCTCGGGCGGGAGGATCCACGGGAGTTCGATGGAGACCGTCTTGCCACCCTCGCGGGTCGGGCGGACCCGGAGTTTGCCGCCGCACTCCGCGGTGAGCCAGCGGATGATGACCATGCCGCGGCCGTTGTCCTGCTGGACGGCGGCGGGCAGTCTCTTCGGAAAGCGCGGATGACTGTCCGTGACGCCGATGCGCAGATGTTCGTCACGGTCCAGCGCGATGTCGACCGTGAAGGTGGGTGACTGACCGAAGGTGTGCTGTACGGCGTTCGTGGCGAGTTCGGAGACGATGAGCCGCACGGTGTCGGCCACGTCGGTGTCCGACGGCAGGCCCCACTCCGCGAGCGTGCCCACGACATACGTGCGGGCGGCGGAGACCGAGGCGGGATCGCTCGGCAGAGTGACGGATGCTTCCAGATGGTCTGCCATGGCGAGGTCGTCCCTTTCCGGCGGGACCGCAGTCCGACACGGAGCCGGATGGTCGAGTACGGTCCCGGACTGGTGCTCGCTCGTCAGACTGCCATCACGGGACCGGTCACGGGGAGCGATCCACCAGGATATGCATATATCTGTCGCCCAAAGCGGTGAACTCTACGACGAGAGACCGTATTTGGGCGGCCCGGAAGGAGTAAGGAGGAGCCCATGCAGAACGGGCCGGCAGTGCGCCGTCGCAAACTGGGCGCCGAACTGCGCACGCTGCGTACCGGCGCTGGGCTCACGAGCGGTGAGGCGGCCCGGCTGGTCGGCTGGCACCAGTCGAAGGTCAGCCGTATCGAGACCGGTGCCAGCGGTGTGAAGCCGGCCGATGTGCGGTTACTCCTCGACGCCTACGAGGTGCGGGACGGGCAACTGCGCGAGTTGCTGCTGATGCTGGCGGGTTCCGAGGAGACGGGCGACCGGCACTGCTGGTGGCATGCCTATCGCGGGGTGCTGCCGCCCACGTACCGGGACTTCATCAGCCTGGAGTCGCAGGCGAGCACGATGCGCACCCTGGAGACCACGGTCGTACCCGGCCTGCTGCAGACGCCCGAGTACGCCCGCGCGGTGACCCGGGCGGCCGTGAAGGACCTGGACGAGGACGGCCTGGACGCGCTGGTGGAGGTGCGGCTGGCCAGGCAGGACGTGCTTCGCGTCGACCCGCCGCTGGAGCTGAGCGCGGTGCTGGACGAGGCGGTGCTGCGGCGCGAGGTCGGCGGCCCCGAGGTGATGGCCCGGCAGCTGGAGCGGCTGACGGAGGCGGCCCGACTGCCCCAAGTCCGGATCCAGGTACTGCCGTTCACCGCGGGAGCGCATGTCGGCCTCACCGGGCCTTTCGTTATCTTCTCATTTCCGAGCACTTCTGATCTGGACGTGGTTGTTCTCGACCAGTTGACGAGTAGCCTCTACCTGGAGCGGAAAGAAGACCTCATGGCCTACTCGGAGGCCTTCGACACCCTTCGGATGCACGCCCTCTCACCCGAGGACACGTTGGACTACATCGCCGGGATAGGTGACGGCGCGTAAGGAGGCACCATGCCAGCACTGCCTCGGAACGTCCCTGCCAGTACCGACCTGCACGACGTGCGCTGGCTGCGCAGCAGCTACAGCACGGGAGCCAACAACTGCGTGGAGACGGCCCGGCCGCGCTCCGGCCCGGGGGCCGGGCTGCTCGCCGTGCGCGACTCGAAGAACCCGGCCGGACCCGCGCTGCTCGTCTCCGCCGAGAGCTGGGCCGGATTCCTCACCGCCCTCTGACCGAAGACGACCGGGCGCGAAGCACGGCCGTGTCACGCCGACTCATGGTCGCGTTTCGCCGATCACACGTACAGCGCGTTCGATCTCGGCCCCGGACAGGTCCGCGCGGGCGGTCAGCCGCAGCCGTGAGATGCCGTCGGGCACGGAAGGAGGACGGAAACAGCCCACGGCCAGCCCCGCGGTACGGCAGTCGGCCGCCCAGCGCACCGCCTGCTCCGGGGACGGAGCCCGCACGGAGACCACCGCCGCGTCCGGACGCACCGCGTCCAGACCCGCGGCGATCAGCCGTGCGTGCAGGTCCGCGGCCACCCCACGGGCACGCGCCGCGCGCTCCGGTTCACGCAGGAGCAGCCGCAGTGCGGCGAGCGCCGCGCCGGCCGCCGCCGGGGCCAGCCCCGTGTCGAAGATGAAGGTCCGGGCCGCGTTGACCAGATGGTCGATCACCCGCGCCGGGCCGAGCACCACTCCGCCCTGGCTGCCCAGCGACTTGGACAGGGTGGCCGTGGCCACCACGTCCGCCGCGCCCGAGAGACCGGCGGCGTGCGGTGCGCCCCGGCCGCCGTCGCCCAGCACCCCGAGCCCGTGCGCGTCGTCCACGACCAGTCCCGCGCCGCGCTCCCGGCAGGCCTCGGCCAGCTCGGCCAGCGGGGCCTTGTCCCCGTCGACGGAGAACACGGTGTCGGACACGACGATCGCCGGCCCCTGATGGCCGGCCAGAGCCTTGCGCACCGCCTCGGGGTCGGCGTGCCCCACGACCTGCCGCGCGCCCCGGGCGAGCCGGCAGCCGTCGATGAGGGAGGCGTGGTTGCCGGCGTCGGAGACGATCAGCGAGCCGTGCGGGCCGAGCGCAGTGACCGCGGCCAGGTTGGCTGCGTAGCCGGAGGAGAAGACCAGCGCCGCCTCGAAGCCGCAGAAGGCGGCCAGCTCGCGCTCCAGCTCGGTGTGGAGCTCGGTGGTGCCGGTGACGAGCCGGGAGCCGGTCGAGCCGCCGCCCCAGGTCCGGGCGGCCCGGGCGGCCCCCTCGGTGACCTCGGGGTGGTGGGCGAGGCCCAGGTAGTCGTTGCCGGCCAGGTCCAGCAGGGGTGAGACGGCGGGGCGTGGGCGCAGGGTGCGTACGAGTCCGGCGCGGCGGCGCGCCTCGGCCTGGTCGTCGATCCAGCCGAACGCCATGGGTCCTCCGGGGCTTTTGTAGGTAGCGGACAGACCCTAGCGGCACGACCAGCCGCCCAGGGTGTGGCAATACCCACACGGTGAACCGTCTCCGTTGTGCAAACTCTCCTTGGCCCGGGGCGGTCCCGTAGGACAGGATCGGACCTCATGGACCTGCTGAACACGCTGGTGGACAAGGGGCTTCGGCGCGAGCTGCCGACCCGCGAGGAAGCGCTCGCCGTTCTGGCCACCTCCGACGACGACGTACTCGATGTGGTGGCCGCGGCCGGAAAGGTGCGCCGGCACTGGTTCGGGCGACGCGTGAAACTCAACTATCTGGTGAACCTCAAGTCGGGCCTGTGCCCGGAGGACTGCTCCTACTGTTCCCAGCGGCTCGGCTCGAAGGCCGGCATCCTGAAGTACACCTGGCTCAAGCCCGACGAGGCCTCCCGGGCGGCCGCCGCGGGCCTCGCGGGAGGCGCCAAGCGGGTCTGCCTGGTGGCCAGCGGGCGCGGTCCGACGGACCGGGACGTGGACCGGGTCTCGGAGACCATCCGGACCATCAAGGAGGAGAACGAGCACGTCGAGGTGTGCGCCTGCCTCGGGCTGCTCTCCGACGGCCAGGCCGAGCGGCTGCGCGAGGCGGGCGCGGACGCCTACAACCACAACCTCAACACGTCCGAGGGGACGTACGCGGACATCACGACCACGCACACGTACGCCGACCGGGTGGACACGGTGCAGAAGGCGCACGCGGCCGGTCTGTCCGCCTGTTCCGGTCTGATCGCGGGCATGGGCGAGAGTGACGAGGACCTGGTCGACGTGGTCTTCTCGCTGCGCGAACTGGATCCGGACTCGGTGCCGGTGAACTTCCTCATCCCGTTCGAGGGCACTCCGCTGGCCAAGGAGTGGAACCTCACCCCGCAGCGCTGTCTGCGGATCCTCGCGATGGTCCGGTTCGTCTGCCCGGACGTGGAGGTCCGTATCGCGGGCGGCCGTGAGGTCCACCTGCGCACGATGCAGCCCCTCGCGCTGCACCTCGCCAACTCCATCTTCCTCGGCGACTACCTGACCAGCGAGGGCCAGGCCGGCAAGGCCGACCTGGAGATGATCGCGGACGCCGGGTTCGAGGTGGAGGGCGCCGGCGAGGTGACGCTGCCGGAGCACCGGGTCGAGGCCGCGGCCGGCTGCGGATCGGTCTGCGGCTCGCACGAGGGCTGCGGCTCGCACGAGGGCACGGACGCGTGCGGTCACGAGGGCGGGGACGTGTGCGGCACGGCGGCCGCGCCCGTCGCGCAGGAGCCGCGCACCGACCTCGTGGCCGTGCGTCGCCGGGGCGCCGGAACGGACCTCGCGCCCAATGCCTGAGCTGCCCGGCCTGAGCGTGCCCGAGCTGCTGGAGCTGGACCGACGGCATGTGTGGCATCCGTACGGCCCGATGCCCGGACGCGCCGAACCGCTCGTCGTGGAGTCGGCGAGCGGGGTCCGGCTGCGGCTCGCCGACGGCTCGGGCGAGTTGGTGGACGGCATGTCCTCCTGGTGGTCGGCGATCCACGGCTACAACCACCCGGTCCTCAACGAGGCGGCGCACGACCAGCTCGGACGGATGAGCCATGTGATGTTCGGCGGGCTCACGCACGAGCCCGCCGTACGGCTGGCGAAGCATCTTGTCGACATGTCACCAAAGGGCCTGGAGCACGTCTTCCTGGCCGACTCCGGTTCGGTGTCGGTCGAGGTCGCGGTGAAGATGTGCCTGCAGTACTGGCGCTCGCTCGGCCGGCCCGGCAAGCAGCGGCTGCTGACCTGGCGGGGCGGCTACCACGGCGACACCTGGAACCCGATGTCCGTGTGCGACCCCGAGGGCGGGATGCACGCGCTGTGGTCGGGCGTACTGCAGCGTCAGGTCTTCGCGGACGCGCCGCCGACGGAGTACGAGGAGTCGTACGCGGAGCATCTGCGCGAACTGATCGCCCGGCACTCGGACGAGCTGGCCGCGGTGATCGTGGAGCCGGTGGTGCAGGGCGCGGGCGGGATGCGCTTCCACTCCCCCGCGTATCTCCGGGTGCTGCGCGAGGCCTGCGACGCGCACGACGTGCTGCTCGTCCTCGACGAGATCGCCACCGGCTTCGGCCGTACCGGAGCGCTGTTCGCGGCGGAGCACGCGGGCGTCACCCCGGATGTGATGTGCGTGGGCAAGGCGCTGACCGGGGGCTATCTGACGCTGGCGGCCACGCTGTGCACCGCGCGGATCGCCGACGGCATCTCGCGGGGCGAGGTGCCGGTGCTCGCGCACGGACCGACGTTCATGGGCAACCCGCTGGCGGCGGCCGTGGCCTGCGCGTCCATCGAACTGCTGCTGGGCCAGGACTGGCGGGCGGAGGTCAAGCGGATCGAGGCGGGCCTGTGGGAAGGCCTCACGCCTGCTCGTGAGCTGCCGGGCGTCCGCGATGTCCGCGTCCTCGGGGCGATCGGTGTCGTCCAGCTCGACCACGAGGTGGACATGGCCGCGGCCACCGCGGCCGCCGTCCGGGAGGGCGTCTGGCTGCGCCCCTTCCGCGACCTGGTCTACACGATGCCGCCGTACATCTCCTCGGACGAGGACGTGGCGAGGATCGCGCGTGCGGTGTGCGCCGCGGCGCGGGAGGGATGACATGCCGGTACTGGTGATCACGGGCACGGGCACGGAGGTCGGCAAGACCGTCACCACCGCCGCCGTCGCCGCCGCGGCGCTCGCGGCCGGGCGCTCGGTGGCCGTGCTGAAGGCCGCACAGACGGGTGTACGGCCGGACGAGCGCGGGGACGCCGACGAGGTCGCGCGGCTCGCGGGGCCGGTCACGACCGCCGAACTGGCCCGCTACCCCGAGCCGTTGGCGCCGGGCACGGCGGCCCGGCGGGCGGGCATGGCCCCCGTCCACCCGCACGAGGTGGCCGAGCGGGCGGCCAAGCTGGCCACCGAGCACGATCTGGTGCTGGTCGAGGGGGCGGGCGGGCTGCTCGTCCGCTTCGACGCGGCCGGCGGCACTCTGGCCGACGCTGCCGGGCTGCTCGGCGCACCGGTGCTGGTGGTCGCCCAGGCGGGCCTGGGCACCCTCAACACCACCGAGCTGACGGCACTCGAACTACGGCGCCGGAACCTGGAGTTGGCCGGTGTGGTGATCGGCAGCTGGCCCGACTCCCCCGACCTCGCCACCCGCTGCAACGTGACGGACCTGCCGGAGGTCGCCGGAGCCCCCCTCCTCGGCGCGATCCCCGCCGGGGCCGGTGCGCTGCCACCGCTCGCCTTCCGCGGGACGGCCCCCGAGTGGCTGGGTCCCCGCCTGGACGGCACATGGGACGCGGAGGCGTTCCGGGTGCGGGTGGCAGCGTAGACCGGGCCGGTGTACGGGGCCGGTGCCGGGCAGCACCGGATCCCGGCCCGTCCCCCGCCTCCGGCCGACCGCCGGATCGGTGTCCTGGCAAGATGGCGGCATGGAACGTGTGCTTGGAATCGGCGGATACTTCATGCGGGCCGCCGACCCGGCTGCCCTGAACGCGTGGTATCGCGACTGCCTGGGCCTGGACGCCGATGAGAACGGCCTGTGGCGTCAGGGAGCCGGGCCGACGGTGTTCGCGACCTTCGAGTCCGGGACCGACTACTTCGGGTCCCGCGCACAGCAGACCATGCTCAACTTCCGGGTCCGCGATCTGGATGCGATGCTCGCGCAATTGCGCGCCAGGGGAGCGGACGTGGCCGAAGAGACGCAGGACATGGAGGGTGTCGGCCGATTCGGCTGGGTCACCGACCCCGAGGGCAATCGGGTCGAGCTGTGGCAGCACGCCTGACCGCGTCTTCGCGCGGGGGAACGCGCGGTGGGGGTGCGGTGGCCCTCTCCGGGGGACACTCTTCCTAGGCCGTCCGTCCGGGAGGTTCGCCATGCGGCTGCTGTCCGGCTCCGACAAGGTGGCGCGGAGCCCCGTCCACCACCCCCTGTTCGCCCGTTTCTACGCCCGGTACAGCGTGAGCGCCGAGACCCGGATGGGCATGGCCGGAATACGGGAGCGGCTGCTCGCCGGGCTGTCCGGGCGGGTGATCGAGATCGGCGCGGGCAACGGACTGAACTTCGCGCACTACCCGGGCACCGTCGCCGAGGTCGTCGCGATCGAACCGGAGCCGCTGCTGCGGCAGTTGGCGCTGGAGTCGGCCCTGCGCGCCCAGGTCCCGGTCGACGTGGTGCCGGGCGCGGCGGAGGCGCTGCCGGTCAAGAGCGAGGCCTTCGACGCGGCCGTGCTGTCCCTGGTGCTGTGCAGCGTGCGGGATGTGACCCGAGCGCTGGGCGAGGTACGACGGGTGCTCAAACCCGGCGGTCAGGTGCGGTTCTTCGAGCACGGCCAGGGCGGCGGCCGCCTGATGACGCTGACCCAGGCCACCTTGGACCGGACGGTGTGGCCCACCCTGACCGGCGGCTGCCATCTGGCCCGGCAGCCGGTGGCCGCGCTGCGCGAGGCCGGGTTCACGCTCGGCCCGCAGCGGCAGGTGCTGATGCCGGAGAACGGCCCGGCACTGCCGTCCTCGTACTGCGCGCTCGGGGTCGCCTGGCGGCCGGACGAGCCGGACGCGCGCTGATCACAGACTCCAGCGGCGCAGCTCGCGCGCGATGTCGTCCACGCCGGGCGCGCCCTGCTTCACCAGCCGGGCGAGGTCCCGCACCTGCTCGGGTGAGGTGGCCACCTTCTCGCCGCTGGCGACCAGGTAGGCGTAGGCGACCGCCGAGGCGAACAGCGCGTTGGAGCGCTCCAGCGCCGGCAGGTGGATCAGCAGTTGGAGCAGGGAGGCGGCGCGGGTGTGCGGGTCGTCGTAGACGGGCACGCCGAATATCTCGGCACGGTGCCGGGCGACGGCGGCGACCAGCGCGCCCCAGTCGGTGACCTGCGGGTCCCCGGGCGTCTTCTGTTCGGCGAGCATGAGGAGCCAGGCGAGGTCGATGCTGAGCTCGTTCAAGGGATCAGCGGCCGTCCCCGGCCCCGGTGCCGCGGGTCTCGGTGAACTCCTCGGCGAACACGGACTCGTACTGCTTCATGAAGTCGGCGGCGGCCTCGACGAACGTACGGCCGGCCTCGCCGGTGTCCTGTCTGACCAGTTCTTCGATATAGCGGTTGACGCTGATACCGCGGGCCAGGGCGCGTTCGCGGGCCGCTCGGGCGGTGCCCTCGTCCACGCGCACGTTCAGCTGGGTCTTCGCCATGCCTCGACGCTAGCGCCGCCGTGCTAGCAAAGCAAGGGCGCACCGAATCGGTGCGCCGGGCCGGCTTGTCGCCTACGCTCGCCCGGGACGGGCGGTTCAGGCGACCGGGAGGCGGCCTTGTCCACACCAGCAGCGCAGCACGCGCCGGACGGCGCCGTCGCGGCCCGCGCCCGCGGACTGACCAAGGCGTACGGCTCCGGCGAGACGGCCGTCATCGCCCTGGACTCGGTGGACGTCGGCATAGCGCGCGGCCGATTCACCGCCGTGATGGGGCCCTCGGGGTCCGGGAAGTCCACGCTGATGCACTGTCTGGCGGGGCTCGACACCGTGTCGGCGGGCCAGGTGTGGCTGGGCGACACCGAGATCACCGGGCTGCGGGAACGCGAGCTGACCCGGCTCAGGCGGGACCGGGTCGGGTTCATGTTCCAGTCGTTCAACCTCATTCCGACGCTGACGGCCGCCGAGAACATCACCCTGCCCATGGACATCGCGGGCCGCAAACCCGACCCGCGCTGGCTGGACCAGGTCATCGACACGCTCGGCCTGCGCGACCGCCTCACACACCGGCCCGCCCAGCTCTCCGGCGGCCAGCAGCAGCGGGTGGCGTGCGCGCGGGCGCTGGCCTCCCGGCCGGAGCTGATCTTCGCCGACGAGCCGACCGGCAACCTCGACTCGCGAGCCGGACTCGAGGTGCTGGGCTTCCTGCGCGAGGCGGTGGACGATCTGGGGCAGACGGTGGTCATGGTCACCCACGACCCCGGCGCCGCCGCCCACTCCGATCTGGTGCTCTTCCTCGCCGACGGGCGCATCGTGGACGACATGGAACGGCCGACGGCGGACGCCGTACTGGAACGCATGAAACGGTTCGACGTGGTCCGGGGCCGGCTCGGCGACGGCCACGACGACACCGCCCGAGAGGACTGACCGGGTGCTCAAGGCGACCCTGAGGAGCTTCCTCGCGCACAAGGGGCGGCTCGCGCTGTCCGCGCTGGCCGTGATCCTGTCCGTGGCGTTCGTCGCGGGCAGTCTGATCTTCTCCGACACCGTCACGCGCACGTTCGACCGGCTGTTCGCCTCCACCGCCGCCGATGTGACGGTCCAGCCGAAACAGCTGGACCTGAGGTCGGCCCGGGTGAGCGGTTCGGTGCAGACGCTGCCGGCCGCGCTGCGGGACCGCGTGGCGAGGGTCGACGGGGTCGCGGCGGCCCGCGCCGAGGTGTCGGTGCAGAACGCCGTCGTGGTCGACGGCCGCAACCGGTCCGTCGGCCCGACCACCGGCGCCCCGACCATCGCGCTGGCCTGGTACGTCACCCACCGCAGCCCGGTGAGACTCACCTCCGGGCACGCCCCGCACGGGGCGGGTGAGGCGCTGCTGGACGCCGACACGGCACGCAAGAAGCACGTACGGATCGGCGACACGCTGAGTGTGGAGGCCCAGCCGGGCACGTTCCGGGTGCGGGTCGTCGGCATCGCCACGTTCACCACCACCAACCCCGGCGCGGCCCTGGTCTTCCTGGACCCGGCCGTGGCGGGCCGCGAACTGCTCGGTTCCGCCGCGAAGGCGACCAGCATCGCGGTGGACGCGGCCAAGGGCGTGTCCGACGCCGAGCTCAAACGGCGAGTCGGCCGGGCGATCGACACCGGCACCTACGACCTGAAGACCGCGAACGAGCAGGCCAAGTCGGCGGCGGCCAGCCTCGGCACGTTCCTGGACGTGATCAAGTACGTGATGCTCGGCTTCGCGGGTGTCGCCCTCCTCGTCGGCGTGTTCCTCATCGTCAACACCTTCTCCATGCTGATCGCCCAGCGCACCCGCGAACTGGGCCTGCTGCGGGCGCTCGGCGCGGACCGGCGGCAGGTGCGGCGCTCGGTGCTCACCGAGGCGATGCTGCTCGGGCTGGTCGGTTCCACGCTCGGCCTCGCGGCCGGGATCGGGCTGGCGCTGGGGCTGATCCGGCTGATGAGCGCGTTCGGGATGAACCTGAAGGCCACGGAGATGGTCATCGGCTGGGGCACGCCCGTCGCGGCGTACGTCGTCGGTGTCGGCGTGACGTTCGTGGCCGCCTATCTGCCCGCGCGGCGCGCGGCAGCCGTCTCGCCGATGGCGGCACTCGTGGATGCCGAGGTCGCGGGTGTCGGAAAGCCGCTGCGGACGCGGGCGATCGTGGGTGCCGTGATCGGGGTGGTCGGCGCCGCGGCGCTGGCCGGGTGCGCGGCGGCCACGAAGACCGCCCAGGCCGCCTCGCTGCTCGGGGTCGGCGTGGCCCTGACCCTGATCGCGACCGTGGTCGCCGGTCCGCTGCTGGTGCGGCCGGTGATCCGGGTGCTGGGCGCGGCCTTCCCCGCGCTGTTCGGCCCGGTCGGTCTGATGAGCCAGCGCAACGCCCTGCGCAACCCGCGTCGTACGGGCGCCACCGCCGCCGCGCTCATGGTGGGCCTGGCCCTGGTCGGAGGGATGTCGGTGGCGAGCGCGTCGATGTCCGCGTCGTTCGACCGGCAGATCGACAAAACGCTCGGCGCCGACTTCATCGTCCAGAACAGCAACTTCACCCCGTTCACCAGACAGGTGCGGGACACCGTCGCCCGCACCCGCGGCGTCGGGCTGGTCGTGGAGCAGCGGCTCACCCAGGTCGCCGTACAACTGCCGCACGGCGGCCGGGTCACGACGGCGGCCGCCGCGTACGGCCCCCGGCTCGACGACGTCGTGCACATCACCTACGCGCGGGGCGGTTCGGCCGCGGCGCTGGCGGACGGTCACCTCGCCATGGACGCCGACTTCGCCAGGGACCACGGCGTGCGCGTCGGCAGCGTCCTCCCGGTCGAGTTCCCCGGCGGGCGGCACACCGACCTGACCGTCGCCGCGCTCACCAAGCAGGAGACGGCCGAGGGCTTCGGCGCCCAGGGCGGCCTGTACTTCGGCCTCGCCACCCTGGAGAAGTACGGGCCGCAGGCACAGGACGCCGCGCTCTACGTCAACGCGGCCACCGGAACCGCACCCCAGGACCTGCGCCCGCGACTGGAGCGGGCGCTGAGGTCGTTCCCGCAGGTCCAGGTGCGCAACCAGAGCGACTACAAGCAGCTCGTCCACGACCAGATCGCCGTCCTGCTCTACCTGGTGTACGCGCTGCTCGGGCTGGCGATCGTCATCGCCGTGCTCGGTGTGGTCAACACCCTCGCCCTGTCGGTGGTGGAGCGCACCCGCGAGATCGGGCTGCTGCGCGCGATCGGGCTGGGGAGACGGCAGTTGCGCCGGATGATCCGGCTGGAGTCGGTGGTGATCGCGGTGTTCGGCGCGGTCCTCGGGCTGGCGCTGGGGCTCGTGTGGGGCGTGTGCATGCAGCAGGTGCTGGCCCTGCGCGGGCTGACGGCGCTGGCGTTCCCCTGGAGCACGATCGTCGCCGTCGTGATCGGCTCGGCGGTGGTGGGCGTCGTGGCGGCCCTGCTGCCGGCGCTGCGCGCGTCGCGGTTGAACGTGCTGGCGGCGATCGCGCACGAGTGATGGAACCCGGTCCTGCCGAGCACGACGCCGGGCCCCGTTACAGGACAGACGGAGTTGACGTCCGAGGCGTACTCGGGTCTTCTGCTGCGATGTCTGAACTTCGTATCCAGCAGCCGGGCGATGACGTCACACTCAGGGACTGGCAGTACGTCCACAACGCGATCATCCCCACGCACCTGCTGTCCATGGACCAGGTACGGGAACGCGCACAGCGCCACCACCTGGAGGTCGCGTACCTCGGTGACGTCCTCGTGGGCTGCAGCACGGTGCGCCCTCCGTCGAACGACACACTGACGGCCACGGTGATCGCCCGAGTGCTCGCAACTCACCGTGGGCGGGGGTTCGGTGAGGAGCTCTATGCGCGCGGGCTCAGCCGGGCACGAGAGCTGGGCGCCAAGCTGATCGAAACGGTGGTCCTTTCCTCCAACGAGGACGGTCTGCGGTTCGCACACAAGCACGGGTTCGTCGAGATCGAGCGGTACCTGCTGCCGGGGGAAACCATTCCTTGGATCGATCTGCGCCTTTCCTGACCCGAATGGCACAGGACGCCCCATCCCGCACAGAGCCACTGCCGGACTTCATTTACTGTCACCCCGCGCGAACGGATGTTCCCTTTCCCTGGATTCCGGATGGAACGCATGGTCGAGTAAGCGCGAGGTGATCTCACGTGCGCCGCCAAATTCCGGGAACAGTCCGCGGAACCATTCCTTACGCATATGCGTGTACGGCACTCTGCTGCTCGCGAGAAGGCGGGGCGCGTGGGGGTGGGCGATGCCGGCAAAGGCGGTTTCGCAGCGGGAGTTCGCCGTGGCCTGGAGTGAGGCGCGGCTGGTGGTCGGGGCGTACTGCCGCCGAGCCACACACAACAGGCAGGATGCCGAGGATCTGTTACAGCGGGTGGCTCTGCGGGCCTGGCGTGGGTATCCGGCCTTCCGGGGCGATGCCCAGTTCCTGACCTGGGTGATGGCGATAGCCCGGCGCGAGGCGGCCCGGATGGCCGGCGAGGCCGCCGCGGAGCGGGTTCGGCAGGCCGGGTGGGACGACACGGCCGCGGCACTGCTCGTCGCCGACCCGGCCACGGGTGGCGCCGACACCTCGTGGATCGGCGATGCGGTCCTGGAGGCCCGACGCGCCGGTGTGCTCGGGGAGTTGGAGTACCAGGTGGTGCGGCACCGCCTGGTACGCCCCGATGACGGCTGGGAGCTGCTCGCCGAACGGCTCGGGGTCGGTGCCGTCAACTGCGCCGTGGCACACACCCGGGCCGTGCCCAAGCTCCGTGTGTTCCTTCTGCTGGGCCGGCCCGAGCAGTGCGGTGGGGCCGAGGCGCTCGCCGCCGCCTGCGCGGCAGCGGCC